>CAIWPG010000189.1 GCA_903914535.1 uncultured Oxalobacteraceae bacterium | reverse complement strand
TTCTATGGGGGGGCTCTCGGAAGAATGGCGGGTTATGTTAGGTAGCGCTGCTAATGCTGCAAAAGAGGAATTGCAAAAGGCCTTTGAGGAAGCAAAGGAAGTGCAAAACCAAAGGCAAATTACGCAGGCTATGGAGCAGCAGCGGTGTGATGTTAGGTGATTTGCCGCCCAGTTCCAGTGTAACCGGAATCAGATTTTGCGCAGCATATTGCATGATCAGACGACCAGTGCCTGTTTCACCGGTAAAGGCGATTTTAGCGATACGTTTGTTCGATGCCAGTGGTTTACCTGCTTCAAGACCAAAACCATTCACAATGTTCAATACGCCAGGAGGCAATAAATCACCGATGATTTCCATCAATACCATGATTGATACTGGTGTTTGTTCTGCCGGTTTCATGACGATGCAGTTACCTGCGGCCAGAGCCGGAGCTAATTTCCATACTGCCATCAGAATCGGGAAGTTCCATGGAATAATCTGACCAACAACACCGAGTGGTTCGTGGAAATGGTAAGCGTATGTTTCTGAATCGATTTGTGAAACAGAGCCTTCCTGAGCACGGATGCAACCAGCAAAATAGCGGAAATGATCAATCGCTAACGGGATATCTGCAGCCAGTGTTTCGCGGATAGGTTTGCCGTTGTCGATTGTTTCGGCAGTAGCGATCAATTCCAGGTTCGCTTCCATACGGTCAGCGATTTTATTCAGGATATTGGCGCGTTCAGCCGGGGAGGTTTTGCCCCATGCTGCTTTAGCACCGTGTGCTGCATCCAGTGCCAGCTCGATATCATCGGCATTGGAGCGTGCTACGGTACAAAATACCTTGCCTGTAATTGGGGTAATATTGTCAAAATAAAGACCACTAAGCGGAGCAACAAATTTTCCGCCAATATAATTGTCGTAACGTGCTTTGTATGGGTTTGTAAGGCCGAATTTACTCAGGTCTGCCAGATTCATGTCATCCTCCAGTGGGTGTGGTTCTATAAGGGTTCGATTTAGGTCGATTATTTTCTATCATTCGGTAACAGCTTTGCCGAACATATTGGTTATAGAGCAAACACCATGCCAACTTGTTGATATCCATACACGGAGGGCGGTGGCAGGGGGGATCACAGCGCTGATTGTGCGCCGTGTTCTGATTGTGATGCATGTTGGCGATGAACAACTGTCTTAGTTTGGAACACTTTGATATCAGAGTGTTCCAAATTATTCTAATGTGGTCACTGATGCGATAGTCTGGCGGGGTAGCGGAGATTAGCCATGGTGTCTTTGTTTGATGTGATTCTTCTGTGCAAATTCCCGGTGTTTCGGCATATTACTTGCTTAACATTAATATATTTATTGATTATTTTCTGATTTTTTAAAAGGTTTCTCCCTGATGAAAACAACGCGCCGCCCCTTATCCCGGTTCTCGCCGCAGCTGGTGCTTAGCACTCTGGCGCTACTATTAAATTTTTCTACTGTTGCCTCAGCCAGTCCTTATGCGTATGCAAGTAATGAGAAATCCGGCACGACATCGATTATTGACTGTGCCAGTGACACTGTCGTTGGTGAAATAAAGACCGGAACCAAACCGCGCGGTGCCGGTGTTAGTCTGGATGGAAAAACCTTGTATGTGACTGACCAGCCTGCCAATGCCTTGCTGATCGTCGATCTGTCAACCCGTAAAGTGACAGGATCCGTCGCGGTGGGCGAATCGCCGGAAGGGGTGGGAATATCACCGACGGGTGAATGGGTGGCAGTAGCCAGTGAAATTACCAATGAAGCCAATTTTATTTCAACTAAAACTAATCAAAAAATATTCAGCGTTAAAACGGCAGGTAAAAATCCGGAGCACCTTGAATTCAGCCCGGATGGCAAATTGCTGTTTGTCAGTGCGGAAGAGGCGGATTCTATTGATATCATCGATGTAGAAAAGCGTAAGCAAGTCGGTGCCATTACTGTGGGCATGCGTCCGCGTGGTATGGCGTTCTCTCCTGACGGCAAGCAGGCTTATGTGGCAGCGGAGCTGGTGAGTACCGTGTATGCACTGGATGTTGCGAAGCAGTCAGTAACAGCGCAGATTAAAGGCGGAACCTTCTCCAATGGCGTGACGATGGCACCGGATGGTCGCCGGGTTTATATCTCAAATGGGAAAGACGGCACGGTATCTGTGATTGATACGGCGCAAAACACCATCATCGCCACGATACCGGTTGGCAAACGTCCGTGGAATATGGCGATCACGCCGGATGGTAAAAAACTGTATGTTGCCAACGGACGATCCGGTTCGGTATCGGTGATTGATACGCAAACCAATACGGTGCTGCATGAAATTGCGGTAGGTTTGTTGCCGTGGGGCGTGGTGATTCGTTAAGCAGCCGGGCGGCAGCGTTGCTGATGCGCCGGTTTAAGCAGTAGTTCTTCAAGGCAGAGCAGACAAAAAGGGAGTGGCATGAAAATGCCACTCCCTTTTGCTTTTTAGCTCTTATCATCAACCCGCTTAAAAAAACGGGGATGATGACAGCGCTACACTTTCTGTTTCAGCAATCATGAACAACGATTAGAACGTGTGGCGAATACCAAATTCAACAGCATTGGTGGTGCCGTTAGCTGCGCCCAGGAAGACATTGTTGTTCGCTACGCCAAATGCGGCACCGGCGGAGTAGTTGGCACCGGTACTTACACCAGCAAGCAATGCGTACAGCGTAGTGCGTTTTGATAAAGCATAGTCATCCGACAAAATCCAGGTTTTTGATGTGTCGGAAACAGCATCTTTGTTTTTGGATGAGTAGAATGCCAGTGTCGCTGTATTGACCGCGGATGTTTTGTAATTCAGACCAAGGCCATAGATGTCGTAGTTTTGCAATTCGACGCCAGTAGCCGGATTGGTATTTTTGTCATTCAGGTAGTTAGCGGTAACAGTAGCATTGCCGAACGTGTAGCCAATACCGACGCTGGCTTTTTTAGTCTGGGCACCAGTGCCGCCTGTCAGACCAGACATTTGGCCATTGTCTTGTTGGTACGCTGCAGACAAAGTCACCGGACCAGTGTAAGTCGCACCTAAGGCAACTACGCTGTTGGCACTGGTGTTACCGGCAACGCCGCCCAGACTGTATGAGCCGCTCAGATTAACGTCACCCACTTTTGTGCTCAGGCTGATGGCATTCGCCAAAAACACGTCAATAACGGAATTAGAATTGGCAGGAGCGGTAGCTGTGCCGACGTTCAGTGGGTTTTGTGTCAGTGCCCATGAAATCAGGCCAGAAAATGTTTCTTTCAGTCCGCGTGGATCAGTTGCTGCAAAAGCCAGGACTGCCGGTGAATATTGTTTACCAATAGTCAGTGTTCCCATGTCGTTAGACAGGCCTACATTGGCCTGACGACCAAATAAACCGCCCCATTGATCGCCGGCGCCGGTCGTTGTAAACATGTGACCTTCAAGGTTGAAGTTGGCTTTCAGGCCGTTACCTAAATCTTCGCTGCCTTTAAAACCAAAGATGCTTGGTGACATTCCGCCTGTGTTTAATGCAGTATCGCGTCCTGTGCCGCCTGCAGCTACTGCCTGATTGCTAACAGAAACAACGCCCGCATCCACGATGCCGTAGATGGTGACTGAGGAAGAGTCTGCGTAAGCAGCACTGCTCAATGCAGCACCGGCTGTTACGCTCAATGCGATGGCTGTCCACAATGCTGATTTACGGTTTACAAGTTTTTTCATGAAAGTCCCCTATGAATTTTATTAGCCTGGTTTTATCAAAAAATACCAGGCAATGAGAATTTGTGTTGCCGGAGCTTATGAGCAAAATGTGTGCCATAGCCATGCATTACATGCTGTTTAAATAGTAAACCAGTTTGTATTTTTTCAGGTGAAAGTCGCCCGGTCCGGGTGCATTTGTGAATACAGATCTGTTCAGTACCATGATGGTGAGCTGCTCAGAAAAGCAGGCAGAATCCGACAGAGTTTAGTTGAAATTACCTTGATTAAGACTGTGACTTGCTGTGCAAAATTTGATCATATTTTTTGAGTATTGTATCAAACCTGATCAATTTATTTTTGAGCCGGGCCGGAAAAGGAACGCGGTTTCAGGCAAAATTTTGCATGAAGGCATCAACAAATGCAGCACAATTATTGTGTTGTCAGGGTATTTGTAGTCTGCCTTTTATTTCCGAAATGTATAAATTTGTGTCAATTATGGTATGTTAATTGCTTGAATTGCCAATATAAAGATGCTTGCCAACAGGATGAGCACACGATTGGAGACAGTAGTAATGATGCAAAATCACATGTGCAAGCTTGTTTTGTGGCTGGTGCTCGCCCTTTTTCTGAGCAGTAGCCGGGCCGGGGTGATGACCCGCGAAGCATTGATCCGACATTTTCCATCTCCCCTGATTATTGCCGAAAAAGATAGTACATTGCCGATCTGGCCTATTTTTAAGCAAAATGCGACAGAAAATGAGTTGGTCGGCTACGTATTTGAATCTGTCGACATGGCGCCCATTCCCGGATTTTCCGGAATCCCTGTTAATTTATTGATCGCACTTGACCCTAAAGGAACATTTTTAGATGTCAGTGTTATTTCTCAGCATGAACCGGTATTTTTGGATGGACTGGGGCCGGTGCCATTAACGCAGTTCGTCAGCCAGTACCACGGATTGTCGATTAATCAAAATATTAAAATCGGTACGCGTCATGGCGATAAAACATCCGATACGTATGCATTTATCGATGGCGTAACTAAGGCTACCGCGTCGGTACGTATCATTAATCAAAGCATTCTTGCTTCGGCACTTAAGGTGGCACGCAAAAAACTGGGCTTTGCGCAAACCCGTGACCCGGATCTGATCGCACGTATGAAGACGGATGTGTTTGAGGCGCATACCGTGCCGGAATTGCTTAAGCAAGACTTAATCAGGCACGTAGTTTTATATAATCGCGACATTGAAAAGCAATTTGCAGGAACAGATGGTGCAGGATTGGACCAGGACGCACTGGATCATCCCGATGCGGTATTTATCGATCTGTATCTGGCTTATGTGTCGATTCCCAGCGTAGGGCGTAATTTATTACAGCCGTATAGCTGGAAAAAACTGACGGGCCGGCTGGACACCGGCGACCATGCCATTCTGGCAATGTCGACAGGGCGTTATGCGATTATGGGCGATGACTTTGTACGTGGTTCAGTACCAAATCGTCTGCTGCTCAGGCAAGATAAGCTGCCGATTGAAATTCGTGACCTGGATATGGATTTATCCCTGGTTAAAAACACCCTGATAGCACCGGATGTCAGCATCGGCGTATTTCGTATTATCAGTCAGTCGGGATTAGACCCGTCTCAGGCGCTGGAGTTTTCACTTCCGGTCACACGCAGCAAGGGGGTGGTCTACCCGGAACGCATTACCCGGGATATCGTGATCAGCATGCAGGTGCCTGCGCGTTTTTATCATGCAGCACAAGCTGACAATAAATCATGGCAGGGCAGTTGGACCGGTCGCTGGAAAGAGCTGGCCGTGTTGTTAAGTGCCCTGATTATTTTATCTGTAGCACTGATACGCCAGCGAAGTCTGACGCGCCATGAAGGTCGTTTCATCTGGTTTCGCCGGGTTTATTTGTTATTTACTTTATTTTTTGTGGGCTGGTATGCCCAGGGGCAGCTTTCCATTGTCAACATCACCGGATTATTGCAGGCAGTAATAGCAGGGCGTAATTTGTCATTTTTCTTGTACGATCCGATGACAGTCATACTGTGGGGTTTTGTGTTGATTTCTCTGGTGGTATGGGGGCGCGGTACTTTTTGTGGCTGGCTATGCCCGTTTGGGGCGTTACAAGAATTTATCGGTAAGCTTGCTAAAGTTATGCGTATCCCGCAGATTAAAATTAAGTCCGGTACCAATGCAAAATTAAAATACGTTAAATATGGCGTGCTTGCCGGTATTTTAGCCAGTCTGTTCTTTTCGAATGAAATTACCGATAAATTGGTTGAGCTTGAGCCGTTTAAAACGGCAATCACACTGGGTTTTGTACGTTCCTGGCCCTATCTGATCTACGCCATTGGCTTATTGATTGCATCCGCTACAGTGTATAAGTTTTTTTGCCGGTATTTATGTCCCTTTGGTGCCGGTCTGGCGGTGTTGGGACGGGTCCGGGTGTTTGACTGGCTGCCACGCCGCAAAGAGTGCGGTATACCTTGCCAGACTTGCAGGCATCGTTGTGATTACCAGGCAATTGCCCCCGGTGGTGAGATTGTGTACGCAGATTGTTTTCAGTGTATGGATTGTGTTGTGATCTATGAAAGCGATCAAAAATGTGCCCCTTTATTATTGGAGCAGAAAAAAAACCGGGTCATTCCGATTCAATCTTTACCGGTAACACCTTAAGGAGCCGCGATGCGACGTAGAACTTTTATCTCTGCTGCTCTTGGCGGCCTGGGCGGATTATTAGCAGGCGGAGCGGGCTGGTACGCGACCCGGGCACAGTCCGGCACCATTACACGCAGCAGTGTGCCGGTCGCCGGTAATCAAAAACTATATACTGGCGCCGATCTGGCATTTGGCACCACGATGGCGATTCATGTATTGCACCATGATGCAATAAAGGCAGAGCTGGCGATTGAAGATGCCTTTCATCAGGCCAGGAATATTGACAGACTGATGAGTATATATAGCGAGGCCAGTCAGGTTTTTCAGCTTAACCGGGATGGTGGTTTCAACAGGCCCGATCCGCATTTGTTGACGGTACTTAAAGAAACACAACGTCTTTCGGTATTATCCGGCGGTGCGTTCGATATAACGGTACAGCCGCTCTGGCTGGCATTTACGCAGGCAGCGGCAATGCAGTCATTGCCTTCAGAGCAAGAGCGTTTACGTGCTCAATCACGGGTCAACTGGGCTGACCTGGTGGTATCGGAGCAGCAGTTGTATTTTAAGAAGCCGGGCATGTCGATTACCTTAAATGGCATCGCACAGGGTTATGCGGTTGATCTGGCGCTGGCGGCGGTGCAGTCGCACGGCATCACCCACGCTTTGCTGGATACCGGAGAATTTATTTCGACAGGGAAGAAGACGGCAAACCAGGCATGGACAGTGGGGGTTCAGGATCCGAGAAATCTTGCTGAACTGACCACTGCTCTGCACATGGATGGCCGCAGCGTAGCGACATCCGGTGATTATGAAACCACGTTTACTCCGGATTTTGTGCATAATCACATTTTTGACCCGGTCACGGGCGACTCGCCGCCTGAGCTGGCCAGTGTGACCGTAGCTGCCCCTACAGGTCTGCTGGCAGACGGCCTGTCTACGGCGTTATTCGTAATGGGACATCAAAAAGCCATGCAGCTTGTGGCCCGGCTTGATCATGTTGATGTGCTGCTGGTGGATAAAAAAGGGCGCATTACGGCGTCACCCGGTATGCGAAAAATAGCGACTACGCTTGCGTAGTATCGCCCGGTACCAGGTCCTGTGTAGTCCTGTTGTCCGTGATTGTTTATTGTTGATGTGTTATCAAAATGTTTGGCGGTAAACACGTTGACTGACTTACAAATCACATGTAAAATTGCGAGTTCTCGATTTTGTATTTGTGGTTTGCTGAAACTATAAACATGCAATTTACTGTATGTGGCGGAAACAGGCAGGCGGCAAAATCGTGGTGCCCGCACAGTGTGCGAGAGAATGATTAGTCCCCGGGCAATCGTTTCCGGGTTTATGTGTTAATTTTTGTTGGGTTTAGAACGATGCCAACCATCAATCAATTGATTCGCCAGCCACGTGTTTCTGCACGTGTCAAGAGCAA
Organism: uncultured Oxalobacteraceae bacterium; assembly: GCA_903914535.1. Lineage (GTDB taxonomy): Bacteria > Pseudomonadota > Gammaproteobacteria > Burkholderiales > Burkholderiaceae_D > Solimicrobium. The sequence continues at coordinate 46,027 of CAIWPG010000189.1, read as the reverse complement.
ATCGCCGGCGCTGGAAAACAGCCCGCAAAAACGTGGCGTATGTACGCGCGTTTATACAACAACCCCTAAAAAGCCTAACTCGGCTTTACGTAAGGTTGCCAAAGTACGCTTAACCAACGGTTTCGAAGTTATTTCGTATATCGGCGGTGAAGGCCATAACTTGCAAGAGCATAGCGTAGTGTTGCTGCGCGGTGGTCGTGTTAAGGATTTGCCGGGTGTGCGTTACCATATGGTTCGCGGCGCATTGGATACTCAAGGCGTTAAAGACCGTAAGCAATCTCGTTCCAAATATGGTTCGAAGCGCGCTAAAGCAGCTAAAAAATAATGTGTTTGGTGTGAGTGTCGGTTCCAAATTGAACCGAGTAAGTGGCGGGCTATGATGGCTCACCGCGAGGGTGCAGAAATTGCTGCATACTCAACTGAAGATCGAAAGGAAAAGAAATGCCACGTCGTCGTGAAGTCCCGAAACGCGATATTTTGCCGGATCCAAAATTCGGTAATGTTGAAGTCGCAAAATTTGTCAACGTTTTAATGTTGTCAGGTAAAAAATCCGTAGCAGAAGGCATCATTTATGGTGCGTTCGATCACATCCAGGCTAAATCTGGTAAAGATCCGCTGGAAGTGTTCGCTGCTGCAATTGGTAACTGCAAACCAATGGTTGAGGTTAAGTCCCGCCGCGTTGGTGGTGCAAATTACCAGGTTCCGGTAGAAGTTCGTCCTGTCCGTCGTTTGGCCTTGTCGATGCGTTGGTTGCGTGAAGCCGCAAACAAACGTAGCGAAAAATCAATGCCACAACGCTTGGGTGGTGAATTGCTCGAGGCTGCAGAAGGTCGCGGCGGTGCCATGAAAAAACGCGATGAAGTTCATCGTATGGCAGAAGCGAATAAAGCATTCTCCCATTTCCGCTTCTAACTTGAGGCTAATGGTGAGTGCGGTGTGCTTAACTGTCGTTAAAATTAAGTGCACCAACTTCTTGCAGTATTTTTGAATCAAACCGAGTATCGTGAAAACGGGTGCTCGGTTTTGTCCATTATAAGAATTAGGATTGAATATGGCCCGCAAGACCCCCATTGAACGGTACCGCAATATCGGTATTTCCGCGCACATTGATGCTGGTAAAACTACCACGACTGAACGCGTTTTATTTTACACCGGCGTAAATCATAAAATCGGTGAAGTACATGATGGCGCTGCTACCATGGACTGGATGGAGCAAGAGCAAGAGCGCGGTATCACGATTACTTCCGCAGCTACAACCTGCTTCTGGAAGGGGATGGCAAATAACTTCCCTGAACATCACATCAATATTATTGATACCCCGGGTCACGTTGATTTTACTATTGAAGTAGAACGCTCAATGCGTGTACTTGATGGTGCTTGCATGGTTTACTGCGCGGTAGGTGGTGTACAGCCACAATCCGAAACAGTATGGCGTCAGGCAAATAAATACAAAGTGCCGCGTCTGGCTTTCGTTAACAAGATGGATCGCACCGGTGCGAACTTCTTTAAAGTTTACGAACAAATGCGTGCACGCCTGAAAGCTAACCCGATTTTGATGCAAATCCCTATCGGTGCAGAAGAAAACTTCCTCGGCGTTGTCGATCTGGTTAAGATGAAAGCAATCTACTGGGATGATGCATCTCAGGGGATGAAATTCGACTACCGTGACATTCCTGCTGAATTGCAAGATCAGGCAAATGAATGGCGTGAAAAGTTAGTTGAAACAGCAGCTGAAGTGAATGAAGAACTGATGAACAAATACCTTGAAGAAGGTGATTTGACTGAAGAAGAAATCAAAGCTGCTATCCGTACACGTACTATCGCTGCTGAAATCGTGCCAATGTTGTGCGGTACTGCCTTTAAAAACAAGGGTGTACAAGCAATGCTGGATGCCGTTATTGAATACTTGCCGTCACCAGTGGATATTCCGCCTGTGACTGGTCTGGATGAAGATGACGAGCCGACATCACGTAAAGCAGAAGATACAGAAAAATTCGCTGCGCTGGCATTTAAGATCATGACGGATCCGTTCGTCGGTCAACTGATTTTCTTCCGTGTTTACTCCGGTATGATTAAATCAGGCGACACCGTTTACAATCCGAACAAGAACAAGAAAGAACGTCTTGGCCGTATTTTACAGATGCATGCCAATCAACGTGAAGAAATTAAAGAAGTTCACGCTGGTGACATCGCTGCTGCAGTTGGTCTGAAAGAAGCCACAACTGGCGAAACATTGTGCGATCCTAGTTCTATCATTACCCTGGAACGCATGGTCTTCCCTGAGCCGGTTATTTCTCAGGCTGTTGAGCCAAAAACCAAAGCCGACCAGGAAAAAATGGGTCTGGCTTTGAATCGCCTGGCACAAGAAGATCCTTCATTCCGCGTTAAAACGGATGAAGAATCCGGCCAAACCATTATTGGTGGTATGGGTGAGTTGCATCTGGAAATTATCGTTGATCGTATGCGTCGTGAATTCGGCGTTGAAGCAACTGTGGGTAAACCACAAGTTGCTTACCGTGAAACTATCCGCAAAACTTGCGAAGAAATCGAAGGTAAATTCGTTAAGCAATCCGGTGGTCGCGGTCAGTATGGTCACGTTGTTCTGAAAATCGAACCGCAAGAACCAGGTAAAGGCTTTGAATTCGTTGACGCAATTAAAGGCGGTACTGTTCCACGCGAATACATCCCTGCAGTTGAAAAAGGTGTGCGCGAAACATTGACTTCAGGCGTAATGGCTGGCTACCCTGTTGTTGACGTTAAAGTAACCTTGTTCTTTGGTTCTTACCATGATGTCGATTCGAACGAAAATGCATTCCGCATGGCTGGTTCGATGGCATTTAAAGATGGTTGCCGTAAAGCGAGTCCGGTAATTCTGGAACCGATGATGTCGGTAGAAGTAGAAACACCGGAAGATTACGCCGGTTCTGTGATGGGCGATTTGTCCTCACGTCGCGGTATGGTTCAGGGTATGGATGAGATTCCTGGCGGCGGCGGTAAGATCATTAAAGCGGAAGTTCCATTGTCAGAAATGTTTGGTTACTCGACATCCTTGCGTTCAGCAACGCAAGGTCGTGCAACTTACACCATGGAATTCAAGCATTACTCCGAAGCGCCTAAAAACGTTATCGACGCTATTGTTACTGCGAAAGCAAAGTAAACAAGGTAATCGTTGTAAACGGAGTAGAATATCGGCTCGGTCATCGTATCGGGTCGATGTAATAAAATTTGTAGTACATTCCTTGTGCCCGCCCTTACTGTGTCGGGGGTGGGCATAACTGAGTATAAATCGTTCTTTTTGAAGGAAGAATAAAATGGCAAAAAGCAAGTTTGAACGGACCAAACCCCACGTCAACGTTGGTACTATTGGCCACGTTGATCATGGTAAAACAACACTGACAGCAGCGATCGCTACTGTATTATCGAAAAAATTTGGCGGCGAAGCTAAAGGCTACGACCAGATCGATAACGCGCCGGAAGAAAAAGCGCGCGGTATTACCATTAATACCTCCCACGTTGAATACGAAACAGAATCACGTCACTACGCTCACGTTGACTGCCCAGGCCATGCCGATTATGTTAAAAACATGATCACCGGTGCAGCACAAATGGATGGCGCAATTCTGGTTTGCTCCGCCGCTGACGGCCCTATGCCACAAACGCGTGAACACATCCTGTTGGCTCGTCAGGTTGGCGTTCCGTTCATCATCGTATTTTTGAACAAATGCGACATGGTGGATGATGCTGAATTGCTGGAACTGGTCGAAATGGAAGTGCGCGAGTTATTGTCTAAATACGATTTCCCGGGCGACGATCTGCCAATCATTCAAGGTTCTGCAAAATTGGCGCTGGAAGGCGACAAGGGTCCGTTGGGCGAAGAAGCCATCATGAAACTGGCTGATGCTCTGGACACGTATATTCCGACACCGGAACGCGCAGTTGATGGCGCATTCTTGTTGCCGGTTGAAGACGTATTCTCGATCTCCGGTCGTGGTACTGTTGTTACTGGTCGTATCGAACGCGGTATTGTTAAAGTCGGCGAAGAGATCGAAATCATCGGTATCACCGATACAGTAAAAACAACGTGTACCGGCGTTGAAATGTTCCGCAAATTGCTGGATCAGGGTCAGGCTGGCGATAACGTTGGTGTGTTATTGCGCGGTACTAAACGTGAAGACGTACAACGTGGTCAAGTGTTGGCAAAACCAGGTTCCATCAAGCCGCACAATCATTTCACTGGTGAAATTTATGTGTTGTCTAAAGATGAAGGTGGTCGTCATACGCCATTCTTTAACAACTATCGTCCACAGTTCTACTTCCGTACTACGGACGTAACTGGTTCGATCGAATTGCCTGCAGACAAAGAAATGGTGATGCCTGGTGATAACGTCTCTATCACAGTAAAACTGATCAACCCGATCGCGATGGAAGAAGGTCTCCGTTTCGCGATTCGTGAAGGTGGCCGTACTGTTGGTGCTGGTGTTGTTGCAACAATTATTGCTTAATAGCAGTTTGTTTTTTGCCCGAGGGTGCTAATTCGTCTGATGCGGATTTGATCTAAAGGCAAAAAATTGTAAGTAAATAGTCGTCTCGTACTTAAAGTGCGGGACGGGTGTTAAAATAGCGTTTCAGTTTAGGGGTGTAGCTCAATTGGCAGAGCGTCGGTCTCCAAAACCGAAGGTTGGGGGTTCGATTCCCTCCGCCCCTGCCACCATCGCGGTCGCAGGGCATCGAAAGATAAAATAAGTATGTCAAACCATCCTGTGCAAACCGTCAGCACATCAAATGATAAAATAAAAATCGCATTGGCAGCAGCTACTGCGATTGCTGGTGTTGCTGGTTTTTTTGTTCTGTCAGATCAGTCAGTGTTGCGCGTTGTCGCTTTATTGGCCGGTTTATTACTGACAGTTGCTGTTCTCTGGACTTCAGATGTAGGCCGGAATTTTGTGGCCTTTGCGAAAGAATCAGTTCGCGAAACGAAAAAAGTAGTTTGGCCTACACGTAAAGAAGCGGGTCAGATCACTGCCGTTGTTTTTGGTTTTGTGATGATTATGGCTTTGTTTTTGTGGGGCACCGATAAAATTCTGGAATTCGTCTTGTATGACTTAATTCTAAGCTGGAAAAATTAAATGAGCGAAAATATCTCGAATAAAGATGTCCCGGTTGCTGCAGCTGCAGCCCCCGGGAATATGCGTTGGTATGTAGTGCATGCGTATTCGGGTATGGAGAAAAGTGTGCAGCGCGCACTGACTGAGCGTATTGAACGCGCAGGTATGCAGAATAAATTCGGTCAGATCCTGGTGCCGACAGAAGAAGTCATTGAAGTAAAAAATGGTCAAAAAACTGTAACCGAACGTCGTTTTTTCCCGGGCTATGTCCTGGTTGAAATGGAAATGACAGACGATACATGGCATTTGGTCAAAAACACCAGCAAAGTAACCGGTTTTATTGGCGGTAAATCAAATAAACCGACACCGATTCCGCCGCATGAAGTAGAAAAAATCATGCAGCAAGTACAAGAAGGCGTAGAAAAACCGCGTCCTAAAGTCTTGTATGAAGTTGGTGAAGTTATTCGTATTAAAGAAGGTCCGTTCACTGATTTTAACGGTAACGTTGAAGAAGTTAACTACGAAAAATCTAAAGTACGGGTAACAGTGACGATTTTTGGACGTGCAACGCCGGTTGAACTTGATTTTGACCAGGTTGAAAAAGTTTAATTGATTTTGCTGTAACTGATGAGATGTGTAAGGCAAAAATGCCGTGCAGTTCGCAGCTTACAGATTCAGTAAAATTAGTACGCCGGCTGTGGCGATTTGCAAAAATAAAACAGCTCAATGGAGGAGCCGGTCTGGTGCGCAGGCAAAGTATAACGATGCCGTGTTCAGATGGGCGCTAACACTCAACTTAAGAAGGAGCCATCATGGCAAAGAAAATTATTGGTTTTATCAAGCTGCAAGTTCCGGCTGGTAAAGCAAACCCATCCCCACCGATCGGACCTGCATTGGGTCAACGTGGTCTGAACATCATGGAATTCTGTAAAGCATTTAATGCACAGACTCAAGGTGTTGAACCAGGTATGCCTATCCCTGTTGTGATCACTGCGTTTGCGGATAAATCATTCACTTTTGTGATGAAAACACCGCCTGCTACTTATTTGATTAAGAAAGCAGCTGGAGTTGTTAAAGGCTCTCCAAAACCACACACAGATAAAGTGGGCAAGCTCACTCGTGCACAAGCTGAAGAAATCGCTACATTGAAACGCGCTGATTTGACCGCAGCCGATATGGACGCAGCAGTGCGTACTATCGCAGGTTCAGCACGCTCGATGGGCATCACGGTAGAGGGTCTGTAATGACTAAATTATCCAAACGGGCAAAATTGCTCAAATCAAAAGTAGATCGTACTAAAGTCTACACATTTGATAACGCTGTTGCTTTGGTGCGTGAATGCGCAACTGCAAAATTCAATGAATCGTTCGATGTAGCGATTCAATTGGGCGTTGATCCTAAAAAATCTGACCAGGTTGTTCGTGGTTCAGTAGTTTTGCCAGCCGGCACAGGTAAAACAGTACGCGTTGCTGTATTTGCTACCGGTGATAAAGCAGAACAAGCTAAAGCTGCCGGTGCTGATATCGTTGGTATGGAAGATTTAGCTGAACGTATCAAAGCTGGCGACATGCCATTTGATATCGTTATCGCTTCTCCTGATACGATGCGTATCGTTGGTACATTGGGTCAGATTTTGGGACCACGTGGTTTGATGCCGAATCCTAAAGTTGGTACTGTTACTCCTGACGTTGCTAATGCAGTTAAAAATGCAAAAGCTGGTCAAGTTCAGTATCGTACTGATAAAGCCGGTATTATTCACTCCACTATCGGTCGTAAATCATTCGCTGATGCTGATTTGAAATCGAATTTGCTTGCTTTGATTGATGCTTTGAATAAAGCAAAACCAGCAACCAGCAAAGGTGTTTACATGCGCCGTGTTGCCTTGTCATCCACTATGGGTGCAGGCGTGCGCGTAGATCACATCAATCTGGCTGCGTAATAAATTAAGTCCTTGTACCTGATTCGTCAGGTGCAGGGCAGATCTTTGGGCTGGGTGCTGATAGTATCCAGGCAATCAAAGACCGTTGGGCTGGTTTCATTATGAATCAGTTAATCGAGTAACAGCAGTTTGACTGTAACAGGTTAAGTTGTTGTTAAGCGCCCAACGCAGATGGTGGGCCCGAACAAGTTTTGTAGTTACATGGCTGATACCAGTCTGGGACTCCTAACTTCGGACGCCGTGTTCGAAACGATGCAAGGAACTTTCTGCGCATCATAATTGGAGGTTGACCGTGAGTCTCAATCTGAATGACAAAAAGGCCGTCGTCGCTGAAGTCTCTGCAAAAGTAGCAAAAGCACAGACTATCGTGGTGGCCGAATACCGTGGCATCCAGGTCGGTCATTTGACGCAATTGCGCGCCAAAGCACGTGACCAAGGCGTTTACTTGCGTGTATTGAAAAATACATTAGCACGTCGCGCTGTTGAAGGTACCGTGTTTGCTAGTTTAGCCAGTGATATGACTGGTCCGTTGATTTATGCTATTTCAGAAGATGCTGTTGCAGCTGCAAAAGTAACATTTGATTTCTCAAAAACCAACGACAAATTAGTTATTAAAGCTGGTAACTATGCAGGTAAATCACTTGATAAAGCAAGTGTTGCTGCATTAGCTAGTATTCCAAGCCGTGAAGTGTTGTTGGCGCAGTTGTTGGGCGTCATGCTGGCACCGGTTTCTGGATTTGCGCGTGGCTTGGCTGCTTTGTCAGCCAAGAAGGTATCCGAATCACCAGTAGCAGAAGTTGTTGCCGAAGTAGCTGAAGTCGCTGCCGAAGCAGAAGCACCTGCGGCTGAGTAAGCGGATTTCCGTCAAATACCGAATAGATGTAATTACTGAAAAATTTAGGAGTTTCAAATGGCAATTAGCAAAGACGATATCTTGGAAGCAGTAGGCGCGATGTCCGTAATGGATCTGAACGACTTAGTTAAAGCTTTCGAAGAAAAATTTGGTGTTTCTGCTGCAGCAATGGCTGTTGCAGGCCCAGCTGCTGCTGGTGCAGTTGTTGAAGAACAAACAGAATTCAACGTTATCCTGACTGAAATCGGCGCAAACAAAGTTGGCGTGATTAAAGCAGTTCGTGAATTGACTGGTTTGGGCTTGAAAGAAGCTAAAGACGTAGTTGATGGCGCACCAAAAGCAGTTAAAGAAGCCGTTTCTAAAGCAGATGCAGATGCTGCTAAAAAGAAATTGGAAGATGCGGGCGCAAAAGCTGAAATCAAATAATTGATTAAAGCGATGGTGGATGTTTTATTCGCCAGGCAGCAAAGTTGGAATCCTCTTGCAAGAGAGGATTCCGCTTGTCGTTCTTGGTTGTAAAATTTAACAACTTACAGCACGAAGGGTAAAGAGTTGAAGTTTCCACGCAGTCCGGTTTCAGGCGATGCTGGCCAGAACACCCGGTTTGTTGAGATTTGAACTCTCTATCTTTCCCTGTCACTCACGGAGTGTTCATGCACTACTCATTTACTGAGAAGAAGCGTATTCGTAAATCTTTTGCGAAACGCGCCAACGTTCACAACGTTCCTTTCTTGCTGGCTACTCAGCTTGAATCATATTTAGATTTTTTACAGGCTGACTGCGCACCGTCACAACGTAAAAATGAAGGCTTGCAGTCTGCTTTCACGTCTATTTTTCCTATTGTGTCGCACAATGGTTTTGCGCGATTAGAATTTTTATCCTATGTATTGGGCGATCCTGCGTTTGACGTTAAAGAATGTCAACAGCGTGGTTTGACTTTTGCATCTCCGTTACGTGCCAAGGTACGTCTGGTGATCCTGGATAAAGAATCGCCGACCAAACCTGTTGTCAAAGAAATGAAAGAACAAGAAGTTTACATGGGTGAATTGCCACTCATGACGACGACCGGTTCTTTTGTTGTCAATGGTACAGAGCGTGTGATTGTGTCACAGTTGCACCGTTCACCTGGTGTGTTCTTTGAACATGATCGCGGTAAGACACATTCATCTGGTAAATTGTTATTTTCGGCAAGGATCATTCCTTACCGTGGTTCATGGCTCGATTTTGAGTTTGATCCAAAAGATATCCTGTTTTTCCGCGTCGATCGTCGCCGTAAGATGCCGGTCACGATATTGCTTAAAGCCATAGGCATGAGCAATGAGCAGATTCTTGCTAATTTCTTTGTTTTTGATAATTTCACGCTGCATCGCGAAGGTGCGGAGATGGAATTTGTCGGTGAACATATGCGTGGCGAAGTAGCCCGTTTTGATATCACTGACAAGTCTGGCAAACTGCTGGTTGCTAAAGATAAGCGTATCAATGCCCGTCATATTCGTGACATTGATGCTGCCGGTATCAAGTTCGTTTCGGTTCCTGAAGATTATTTGCTGGGTCGTGTACTGGCGAAAAATGTGGTGGATGCCGATACCGGTGAAGTGATTGCCAACGCCAATGATGAATTGACGGAAGAATCGCTGGAACGTCTGCGTAATGCGAACGTAAGTGCAATTCAGACCTTGTACATCAATGATCTGGATCAGGGTGGTTATATCTCTAACACCTTGCGTGCAGATGATACTGCGGATCAAATGTCGGCCAAGGTTGCTATTTATCGCATGATGCGTCCTGGCGAACCACCGACCGAAGATTCCGTAGAAGCCTTATTCAACGGTTTGTTCTATAACGAAGATCGTTACGATTTATCTGCCGTCGGCCGTATGAAATTCAATCGCCGCATTGGTCGCGATGAATTGACCGGTGCCATGACCTTGTCTAACGAAGATGTGCTGGCAGTAATTAAGATTTTGGTTGAGTTGCGCAATGGCCGCGGCGAAGTCGATGATATTGATCATTTGGGTAATCGTCGTGTTCGTTGTGTTGGTGAATTGGCAGAGAATCAATTCCGTGCTGGTCTGGTTCGGGTAGAACGTGCTGTTAAAGAACGTTTGGGTCAGGCTGAAGCGGATAATCTGATGCCGCATGATCTGATCAATTCCAAGCCTATTTCAGCCGCAATTCGTGAGTTCTTTGGTTCCTCACAATTGTCGCAGTTTATGGATCAGACCAATCCACTGTCAGAAATTACGCATAAACGTCGTATTTCTGCTCTGGGCCCTGGTGGTCTGACACGTGAACGTGCCGGCTTTGAAGTACGGGACGTGCATCCGACCCATTACGGCCGCGTATGCCCGATTGAAACGCCTGAGGGACCAAACATTGGTCTGATTAACTCACTGGCTTTGTATGCCCGTCTGAATGAATATGGGTTCCTGGAAACACCATACCGTAAAGTAATTGATAGCAAAATCACGACGCAGATCGATTATCTGTCCGCGATTGAAGAAGGTCGTTACATTATTGCGCAGGCCAATGCGACCATTGATGCTGATGGTAAATTGATTGATGAACTGGTGTCTTCCCGTGAAGCCGGTGAAACGATTTTGGTTTCCCCTGAACGTGTACAGTACATGGACGTGGCTACAGGCCAGGTTGTTTCTGTAGCGGCATCGCTGATTCCGTTCCTTGAACACGATGATGCCAACCGCGCATTGATGGGTGCCAACATGCAACGTCAGGCAGTTCCTTGTCTGCGTCCGGAAAAAGCACTGGTCGGTACAGGTATTGAACGTACTGTTGCAGTCGATTCCGGTACTACCGTACAGGCTCTGCGCGGCGGTAAGGTTGATTATATTGATGCCGGTCGTATCGTTATTCGTGTGAACGATGCCGAAGCGACTGCCGGTGAAGTTGGTGTGGATATTTATAATCTCATCAAATATACCCGTTCAAATCAAAATACCAATATCAATCAACGTCCTATCGTTAAAGTTGGTGACCGTGTTGCTAAAGGCGATGTACTGGCCGATGGCGCTTCGACCGATCTGGGTGAGTTGGCATTAGGCCAAAACATGCTGGTCGCGTTTATGCCGTGGAATGGTTATAACTTTGAAGATTCGATTCTGATTTCTGAAAAAGTGGTTGCTGACGATCGTTATACATCGATTCATATTGAAGAGTTGTCGGTTGTTGCCCGTGATACCAAGTTGGGTGCGGAAGAAATTACCCGCGATATTTCCAACCTGGCAGAAAACCAATTGGCGCGTCTGGATGAAGCCGGTATTGTGTATATCGGTGCTGAAGTGACTGCCGGTGATACTCTGGTTGGTAAAGTGACGCCTAAAGGCGAAACGCAACTGACACCGGAAGAAAAATTGCTGCGCGCTATTTTTGGTGAAAAAGCTTCTGATGTAAAAGATACGTCCTTACGTGTTCCGTCCGGCATGGTTGGTACCGTTATTGATGTACAGGTGTTCACGCGTGAAGGTATTGCTCGCGATAAACGTGCACAACAAATTATTGACGATGAACTGAAACGCTATCGTTTGGATCTGAACGATCAGATGCGTATTGTTGAAGGCGATGCCTTTGAACGTCTGGAACGGATGCTGATCGGTAAAGTTGCTAACGGCGGCCCTAAAAAGCTGGTCAAAGGCACTGTCATTACCAAGGAATATCTGGCTGATCAGGAAAAATATCACTGGTTTGATATTCGTCCTGCCGACGACGATGCTGCTACAGCACTGGAAGCGATTAAAGATTCTATCGCTGAAAAACGTCATCAGTTCGATCTGGCTTTTGAAGAAAAGCGCACCAAACTGACGCAAGGCGATGAATTGCCGCCAGGCGTGCAAAAAATGGTTAAGGTGTATCTGGCTGTAAAACGTCGCTTGCAACCCGGCGATAAAATGGCGGGTCGTCATGGTAACAAAGGTGTGGTTTCACGCATTGTTCCTGTTGAAGATATGCCGTACATGGCGGATGGTACTCCGGCAGACATCGTATTGAACCCGTTGGGTGTTCCGTCACGGATGAACGTTGGTCAGGTGTTGGAAGTGCATTTGGGCTGGGCTGCAAAAGGTCTGGGTTTGCGTATTGGTGAAATGCTGAAAGCGCATACTGCCATGCAAGAACTGCGTCAGTTCCTGAATGTGATTTACAACGAATCCGGTAAGAAAGAAGAACTGGATAGCTTTACCGACGATGAAATTATCGTATTGGCTAATAACCTGAAACACGGCGTGCCATTTGCGACTCCGGTGTTTGATGGTGCCCATGAAGCTGAAATTCGCCGTATGCTGGATCTGGCTTACCCGGATCATATCGCCAAGCAATTGGGTATGACACCGTCTAAAAATCAGGTGACTTTGTACGATGGCCGCACTGGTGAGTCGTTCGAGCGTAATGTGACTGTCGGTTACATGCATATCCTGAAACTGCATCATTTGGTCGATGACAAAATGCATGCACGCTCTACTGGTCCTTACTCGTTGGTTACTCAACAGCCTTTGGGCGGTAAAGCACAGTTCGGTGGTCAGCGTTTCGGTGAGATGGAAGTTTGGGCACTGGAAGCTTATGGCGCAGCGTATGTGTTGCAAGAGATGTTGACAGTGAAGTCGGATGACGTGAATGGTCGTACTAAAGTGTACGAAAATCTCGTTAAAGGCGATCACGTGATCGATGCCGGTATGCCGGAATCGTTTAACGTGCTGGTCAAAGAAATCCGCTCCCTGGGTATCGACATCGATCTGGAACGCATTTAATACAGCCGGGACAGTGCATGTGTGCTGTCCCGTTCTGATGGAAACGCGGCGTAGTTCGTACGGTAAGAATATTGAGATTTTTCACGCCAACCTGGAGTGACATATGAAGGCTCTGCTCGATTTATTCAAGCAAGTTCAGCAAAATGAACAATTCGACGCGATCAAGATTGGTCTTGCGTCACCCGAGAAAATTCGTTCTTGGTCCTACGGCGAAGTTAAAAAGCCGGAAACCATCAACTATCGGACTTTTAAACCGGAACGTGACGGTTTGTTTTGTGCCAAAATTTTTGGCCCTATCAAAGATTACGAATGTCTGTGTGGTAAATATAAACGCTTAAAACACCGTGGTGTGATTTGCGAAAAATGTGGCGTTGAAGTTACCTTGACTAAGGTGCGTCGTGAGCGCATGGGTCATATTGAACTTGCTTCACCTACAGCGCATATCTGGTTCCTGAAATCATTGCCATCCCGTTTAGGTATGGTGTTGGACATGACCCTGCGTGATATCGAACGTGTTTTGTATTTTGAAGCCTATGTTGTGACCGATCCCGGCATGACTCCGCTGAAAAAATGCCAGATCATGTCCGAAGATGACTACGCTATTAAGTACGAAGAACATGGTGACGAGTTCACTGCCTATATGGGCGCTGAAGGTATTCGTGAGTTGTTGCGTTCGATTGATATCGACCGCGATGCCGAAACTTTGCGTGTGGAACTCAAAGAATCGAAATCAGAAGCCAAGATCAAGAAATACGCAAAACGCTTAAAGTGTTGGAAGCGTTCCAGCGTTCTGGTATTAAGCCAGACTGGATGATCATGGAAGTATTGCCGGTGCTGCCGCCGGAATTGCGTCCGCTGGTACCATTGGATGGCGGTCGTTTTGCGACTTCCGATCTGAATGATTTGTATCGCCGCGTGATTAACCGTAACAATCGTCTGAAACGTCTGATGGAACTCCGCGCGCCGGAAATCATCACCCGTAATGAAAAACGGATGTTGCAGGAAGCAGTCGATTCTCTGCTGGATAACGGCCGTCGTGGTAAAGCCATGACTGGTGCTAACAAGCGTCCCTTGAAATCACTGGCTGAAATGATTAAGGGTAAAGGCGGCCGTTTCCGTCAAAACTTGCTGGGTAAGCGCGTCGATTACTCGGGTCGTTCCGTTATTGTGGTGGGTCCTCAGCTCAAATTGCATCAGTGCGGTTTACCTAAGCTGATGGCACTGGAATTGTTTAAACCGTTCATTTTCAATAAATTGGAATTGATGGGTCTGGCAACGACCATTAAGGCAGCAAAAAAACTGGTTGAAATTCAGGAGCCTGTTGTCTGGGATATTCTGGAAGATGTAATTAAAGAACATCCGGTGATGTTGAACCGTGCACCTACATTGCATCGCTTAGGTATTCAAGCCTTTGAGCCGGTGTTGATTGAAGGTAAAGCGATTCAATTGCATCCGCTGGTCTGCGCCGCCTTCAATGCCGATTTCGATGGCGATCAGATGGCTGTTCACGTTCCTTTGTCAGTAGAAGCACAGATGGAAGCACGCACATTGATGCTGGCTTCAAATAACATTCTGTTCCCGTCTAATGGCGAACCGTCGATTGTTCCTTCCCAGGATATCGTGTTGGGTCTGTACTACGCGACCCGCGAAAAAATCAACGGTAAGAACGAAGGTATGATGTTCCCTGATGTGTCAGAAGTGATTCGTGCTTATGACAATAAAGAAGTGGAACTGACGACCCGTATTACTGTACGTATTACCGAGTATCCGAAAAATCCGGAAACCGGCGAATTTGAAAAAACGATTACCCGCTACGAAACCACGATCGGTCGTGCGATTTTGTCGGAAATTTTGCCTAAGGGTCTGCCGTTCAGTGTATTGAATCGCGCTCTGAAGAAAAAAGAAATTTCGAAACTGATCAACACCTCATTCCGTAAGTGTGGTCTGCGTGCGACGGTAGTGTTTGCTGATAAATTGATGCAATCCGGTTTCCGTCTGGCGACCCGTGCCGGTATCTCGATCTGTATCGACGATATGTTGGTGCCGCCGCAAAAAGTAACTTTGATCGCTACTGCTGAACAAGAAGTGAAACAGATTGAACAGCAATATGCATCCGGTCTGGTGACTGCCGGTGAACGTTACAATAAAGTGGTCGATATCTGGGGTAAAACCGGTGATGACGTCGGTAAGGCGATGATGGAACGTCTGAAGGTTGAAGACGTTGTTCGTCGTGATGGCACACTGGGTACGCAAGAATCATTTAACGCCATTTACATGATGGCTGACTCCGGTGCGCGTGGTTCTGCAGCACAGATTCGTCAGCTGGCAGGTATGCGGGGTCTGATGGCGAAACCGGATGGTTCGATTATTGAAACACCGATCACGGCTAACTTCCGTGAAGGTCTGAACGTGTTGCAGTACTTTATTTCTACCCATGGTGCCCGTAAAGGTCTGGCCGATACGGCGCTGAAAACAGCGAACTCCGGTTACCTGACACGTCGTCTGGTGGATGTAACGCAAGATCTGGTTGTTATTCAGGATGATTGCGGAACCACCAACGGTGCTTCAATGAAGGCACTGGTTGAGGGCGGTGAAGTTATTGAACCCTTGCGCGAATTGATTTTGGGCCGTGTTACTGCTCTTGATGTAGTGAATCCTGAAACACAGGAAACACTGTATCCTGCCGGTACCTTGCTGGGCGAAGATGAAGTTGAAGAAATCGAACGCCTGAGCATTGATGAAGTTAAAGTACGTACGCCATTGACCTGCGACACACGTTACGGCTTGTGCGCCATGTGTTACGGCCGCGATTTAGGTCGTGGCAATATGGTAAATGCCGGTGAAGCAGTTGGTGTTATTGCGGCGCAGTCGATTGGTGAGCCTGGTACTCAGCTGACTATGCGTACCTTCCATATTGGTGGTGCTGCATCGCGTGCTGCTGTTGCTTCGTCGATTGAAGCGAAATCGAACGGTACTATCCGCTTCTCTGCCACTATGCGTTATGTAACAAACGGCAAAGGCGATCTGATCGTGATTTCACGTTCGGGTGAAGTGCTGATTACTGATGATCACGGTCGTGAACGTGAACGTCATAAAGTACCGTACGGCGCGACTATGGTTGTGACTGACGGTCTGGTGATTAAAGCTGGTGTGATATTGGCGACATGGGATCCGTTGACTCGTCCTATCATTACTGAATACACCGGTCAGGTACGTTTTGAAAACGTTGAAGAAGGTGTGACCGTTGCTAAACAGGTTGATGATGTAACCGGTTTGTCGACTCTGGTCGCTATCGATTCCAAACGTCGTGGTTCTGCAACTAAATCAGTACGTCCACAGGTTAAACTGCTGAACGAACAAGGTCAGGAAGTGAAAATTGCGGGCACAGAACATGCCGTAACAATCAGCTTCCAGCCGGGTGCATTGCTGATGGTTAAAGATGGTCAGCAAGTACACGTCGGTGAAGTGTTGGCGCGTATTCCGACTGAATCACAAAAAACACGGGATATTACCGGGGGTCTGCCGCGGGTTGCTGAGCTGTTTGAAGCCCGTTCGCCTAAAGATGCCGGTGTGTTGGCTGAAGTGACTGGTACTGTTGCGTTTGGTAAAGAAACCAAAGGTAAGCAACGTTTAGAAATTACTGATCTGGATGGTGAAAAACACGAATTCCTGATCGCTAAAGAAAAACAAGTATTGGTACATGATGGTCAGGTCGTTAATAAAGGTGAAATGATTGTGGACGGTCCGCGTGACCCGCAAGACATTCTGCGTTTGTTGGGTATCGAAGCACTGGCACGTTACATCGTTGAAGAAGTTCAGGATGTTTACCGTTTGCAAGGCGTTAAGATCAATGACAAGCACATTGAAGTTATTGTGCGTCAGATGTTGCGTCGTGTAACGGTAGTGAATCCTGGCGATGCGAATTACATCGTTGGTGAACAGGTTGAACGTTCAGAATTGCTCGATGAAAATGATCGCGTAACTGCTGAAGGCAATATCCCTGCAACTTACGAAAACGTATTGCTGGGTATTACTAAAGCATCGTTGTCGACAGATTCGTTTATTTCTGCTGCGTCATTCCAGGAAACAACCCGCGTGTTGACTGAAGCGGCGATTATGGGTAAACACGATAGCTTGCGCGGTCTGAAAGAAAACGTGATTGTTGGTCGTTTGATTCCGGCTGGTACTGGCTTGGCGTATCATCGTGCCCGTAAGTTGAAAGAAACATGGGAAGCTGATGAACGTACCGCTATGTTGCAGGCTGAAAAAGCAGCATTTGCTACTAACGTAGAAGCTGACGTGGTGGATGGTGAAGTTTAAAGCAGTAAGTAGTTTTATTGTAATTAGCTGCCAGTAGTAAAAAAGACGTTATCTGTTTATGCAGATAGCGTCTTTTTTTTACTACTATCGTACTGTGTTGATTTCCTGTTTTCATAGGACAATGCGTAAACCAACTATTTTTGATTAAAGACATCGAGACGGAATTCGTTATATGGCACAGACACCGGCGTTTGCACTCAATATACGTCAGCAGGAAATACTAACCTACGTTCAGCGTGAGAGCTTTGTCACGGTGGAGAATCTGGCAAATCGTTTTCAGATGACGCCGCAAACTATCCGGCGTGATATTAATTTACTGGCGAAACTGAATCTGTTACAGCGCTATCATGGCGGAGTAAGTTTGCCATGCAGTGCAGAGAATATTGCTTACGGTGCCAGGCAAGGATTGCAATCCGATGAAAAGCGCCGGATTGCGGCACTGGTTGCTGAGCATATTCCTGACCAGGCTACCTTATTTATTAATATCGGTACGACCACCGAAGAAGTTGCGAAGGCATTGAGTCGTCGCCGTAATTTACGCGTTATTACAAATAATCTTAATGTGGCTGCGATTATGAGCGCTTACCCCGGTTGTGAAGTCATCATTGCCGGTGGTGTGGTACGGGCCCGTGATTTGGGTGTGACCGGTGAAGAAACTATCGACTTTATTCAGCGTTTTAAAGTGGACTTCGGGATTGTCGGGATTTCGAGTATTGATACGGATGGCACATTACGGGATTTTGATTATCGTGAAGTACGCGTAGCGGAGGCTATTATTGCGAACTCACGTACCGTGTTTTTAGTTGCAGATCATTCCAAGTTTGTGCGTCCTGCATTGGTGAAACTGAGTGATTTAAGTAAAATCGATGCCTTGTTTACTGATCAGCCAATACCGGAATCACTGGTTGCTGTGTTTAAAGAGGCGAATACGGACGTGCATGTTGCCGCTAAAATTGCCGGCTAGTCTGCGGATGCTGCGTTGTTATCTGAGACCAGCCGGTATTTTATATTGACTTAGCGGATATCACCGGAAAACGTTATCCGTGTTGTTGCCTTATGCCGGTTTGTTTCAGGCTGCCAGTTCTAATCCGAAAACCAGTGCTGCTAATATGCCGCCGGTGATTGATCCTGCGACAGGAATGAAGGCATAACTCCAGTCACTGTCACGTTTGCCGGGAATGGGCAGCAAGGCGTGCATGATACGCGGGCCGAGGTCGCGTGCCGGGTTAATGGCATAACCGGTTGTGCCGCCAAGCGATACGCCAATGCCCAGTACCAGTAATGCAACCGGCAAAGCATCCAGAGCGCCGAGACCAAATTTTGGCGAAGCCATATGAAGTACGGCAAACACCAAAACAAAAGTGCCGATAATTTCAGAAATCAGGTTGCCGGAGATATTGCGGATAGCCGGGCCGGTACAAAAAACGGCCAGTTTTGTATCACCATCCGCAGTGAGTTCAAAGTGTTTACGGTACATTACCCACACCAGAAATGCACCTGTCATTCCGCCCAGCATTTGTGATAACACGTAAGCCGGGACTTTAGCCCAGGCAAATTTACCCGCGACTGCCAGTGCCAGCGTTACCGCAGGGTTCAGGTGTGCACCGCTGGCCGCTGCTGCCACAAAGACACCAACAAATACGGCGATAGCCCAACCGACCGCGATCACGATCAGGCCGCTGTTCTGACCTTTTGTTTTATTCAGCAAGACATTGGCGACCACGCCATTGCCCAGTAACACCAGTAGTGCTGTGCCGATAAATTCAGCTAATAAGGAAGCCATCATAAGTTCTTTCAAAATTTGGAGCAGGAAGTGAGAAATGGTGAACAACGTCACCACCTTTCTCAGCATTAGCGCTGTGCTTGTGTTTATCCTGATAAACCGTCACAGCGGCAGGGAGAGTTTAATCAGGAAGCATCCGCCCACGCAGTTGCTGCAACGATGGCGCGCTGCCAGCCTTTGACACAGGCCTGTACTTCCTTGTCCGGCAGTTCGGGATGAAAGCGCTGATCGAGTTGCCACTGCCCTTGTACGTCGCCGGTACTGCTCCAGTACCCGACTGCCAGTCCGGCCAGATAGGCGGCACCGAGCGCCGTTGTTTCTGTAATTTTAGGGCGCACAACATCCACTCCTAAAATATCTGATTGGAATTGCATTAATAAATTGTTGGCGGTTGCACCACCATCGACTCTGAGTTCCGGAATAACAATACCGGAATCGGCTTCCATCGCTTTTAATACATCCATGGTCTGGTATGCAATGCTGTCGAGTGCGGCACGCGCATAATGTGCCGAAGTGGTGCCACGGGTGATACCAAAGACAGTACCACGTGCATGCGGATTCCAGTGAGGTGCTCCCAGGCCGGAAAAAGCCGGAACCAGATAAACACCGTCGGTACTGCTGACGCTGCGCGCCAGGGCTTCGACTTCTGCCGAGGTTCTGATAATGCCCAGACCATCGCGCAGCCACTGCACAACAGCACCACCGATAAATATGCTGCCTTCCAGTGCGTAGCTGACTTTATCACCTATTTTCCAGGCGACCGTGGTCAGTAAATTGTTTTTTGATGTGATCGGTTTACTGCCGGTATTCATCATCATGAAGCAACCTGTGCCATAGGTATTTTTGACCATGCCCGGTTGTGTACACATTTGACCAAACAGTGCGGCCTGCTGGTCACCGGCGATTCCTGCTAACGGAATTTCAGCGCCGAAGCTGGATATTTCTGTGTGTCCGTATACTTCGCTGGAGGAGCGTACTTCCGGTAGCATATTGCGTGGCACACCCATAATTTGCAGCAGTTCATCATCCCATTCCATGGTGTGAATATTGAATAGCATGGTGCGTGAGGCATTGGAGACATCGGTGACGTGTTGTTTGCCGCGTGTCATATTCCATACCAGCCAGGTATCTACCGTGCCGAATGCCAGACGTCCCTGAGCGGCGAGTTGTTGCGCACCATCGACGTTTTCCAGTATCCAGCGAATTTTAGTGGCAGAAAAATAGGAATCTACCAGTAGTCCGGTTTTTTCCCGGATTTTTTCTGCGAGTCCGCGATTTTTTAGTTCATCACAAAACGATGCTGTGCGGCGATCCTGCCAGACGATGGCGTTGTAAATGGCTTTGCCCGTTTCTCTGTCCCATACGATGGTTGTTTCGCGCTGGTTGGTAATGCCGATAGCCGCAATAGAGGTGCCGTCCAGGCCGACATTGCTTAGTGCTTCTGCAGCGACGCCGACCTGGGTTGACCAGATTTCTTGCGGATCATGTTCGACCCAGCCTGGTTGCGGATAAATTTGGTGAAATTCTTTTTGTGCCGATGAAACGCTATTGCCCTGGCGATCAAATACGATGGCGCGTGAGCTGGTTGTTCCCTGATCCAGAGCTAATATATATTTATCTTTCAATTTGTCTTCTCCTGGCGTGGTAAATCCGCATATGCGGATGGGTTGTTGACGCTGATCCGGACAGTTCCGGACCCGTCTTTTTTATCTTCTGGTGTTATGTCTCTTATGGCAGGTAAGTGCTCTGCTTTTTGATTTTCATGATGTGTTTAAGCAGGCTAAATGTAGTTGTTTTATGTGGTTTTTTGCTGTTGTATGTCCAGCCAGGCGGTAAGTTTGTTTATCGCTTCTGTGTTCAGATGTAAGCCCAGTTTAGAGCGACGCCAGAGGATATCTTCTGCCGTTAATGCCCACTCGGCCCGCATCAGATAGCGCACTTCTGCTTCATATAAATCGGCGCCGAATAAAATTCCCAGCCCTGCGATATTTTGGATACCTTCTAACAGACGTCCGGCTCTGGTTCCATAGGCACGTGCATAGCGTTTTGCTGTTGCGGCCGGCAGCCAGGTGTAGCGCTGTTGAAAATGCATGAGGAAGCTGGCGAAATCGGCATTGTCGATATCGCCGCCGGGTAATGGTGCATGTGCAGTCCATTTTTCAGGTTTGCAATGCGTGAATAAGGGCTGTAATTTTTCAACAGCTTCTTCGGCCAGACGACGATATGTGGTAATTTTTCCGCCGAAGACGGAGAGCACAGGTGCCAGATTATGCCCCGCTGTCAGTTCCAGCCGATAGTCCCGGGTGACGGCAGACGGATTGGCGATTTCTTCTTCCAGTAACGGCCGTACACCGGACCATGACCAGATGACCTGGGAAGGTGTGATTGCCGTATCAAAATAGCGATTCACCGATTCGCATAAATAGGCGGTTTCCTCTTCTGAAATTTTAACGTTTGCCGGGTCGTCTTTGTATTCAACATCGGTTGTGCCAATTGCAGTGAAATCATTTTCATAGGGTATGGCAAACACGATGCGTTTATCCGGATTTTGGAAGATGTAGGCATGATCATGTCCGAACAAGCGTTTAGTAACGATGTGGCTGCCTTTGACCAGACGAATGTGATGTTGTGCCGGAGTATTTAATGCGCCGCTAAGCAGGCTGGCAACCCAGGGGCCTGCTGCATTGACGATACAACGTGCCTGTATTTTGATGGTTTCACCGGTGATGGACGATTGCAGACTCGCTTCCCAATGGTGTGGCATTTGTTTTGCTGCAATCAGACGTGTTTTGGTCAGAATAGTGGCGCCGCGTTCTTGCGCATCCATGGCATTGAGCACGACCAGACGGGCATCCTGAACTGCTGCATCGGAATAAACAAAGCCTTTTTTAAAACTCTTTTTTAAGGGAGCACCGGAAATGTGTGTGCGGAAATCGATGCCGCGTGAGCCGGGAAGTATATCGCGCTTGCTGAGATGATCGTATAAAAATAAACCGGCGCGTATCATCCAGGCAGGGCGCACGCCGGAAACATGCGGCATAACAAAGCGCAGCGGTGTAATGATGTGTGGTGCCAGGCGCAGCAGTACTTCACGTTCTTGCAGAGCTTTACGCACCAGACTGAATTCATAATGCTCCAGATAGCGCAGGCCACCGTGTATCAGTTTGGTACTGGCGGATGAGGTATGTGCTGCCAGATCATCCTGTTCGCAAAGCAACACGCTTAAACCCCGGCCGACGGCATCACGGGCAATGCCTGTGCCGTTGATGCCTCCGCCTACTACCAATAAATCAACAATTTCACCTGCTGCCACAACTATCTCCCTCGTTTCAGATCACCGTAGTTATCGGTTCTGCATTTTTTTGTATTGATCAAAAGACATACCTGTCATGTTGCTCAACATCATAAAATATTTATATTCGAAAGTATAGTGTTCGAATACGAACATTCGCAATTATTTATTTTTATTAAAAACAATTGTGCGATAGCAATATTTTTTGCTTAAAGAGGATATATTTTTGATCGTGACAAGATTGGGTTCGCGGATATGATGCTGATTGCAGCGGAAATGCCGATCCCGGGGACACCGGCGTATTTGCAGAATTGTATTTTTGTGTGGGTTTGCGGCGGTGTGTGGAGATAGGGGGGGGATTACGACTACGGCATCTTAGTCATCGAACATGAATAACCTGAATGTGTCGCTATAATTAACCGACAGCGTTCCTTTAACTTCGGTAACTGCGTCAACGAGCACATAGTAAATTCCCGGCTTGGGTATGGAAATGGTGATGGTTTCATTGCTGCTTGTCAGTTGGTGTGATGTGGCATCATTAAACAGCACACTGGGCGCGCTTCCCCATTTGACATAGAGATCTCCGTCACCTGTACCGCGCAATGTAAATGTCAGGGCAAATTTATCCTCAGGTACCCTGATCGTATATAAAACGCCAGAATTTTCCGGCATGTTCAGCCACACTCCCTGGTCTCCGCGTTGCAAAACTCCGGTTGGTTTTCCCGGTTTGTAATCGGCAATCAGCGAAGCATTGCTGACGGTTTCAATCGCTTTTATGTCTATGCAATAGTGGCCGGTATGAACTGAATAGAATGTAAAATTTTCGTTATTGTCCGGGCCGGATAGTCTGTTTATATTCGTCAGCGGTGATCCCCGTGTGTGCTGAGAAAATAAGTCACCGTTGCCCGTCCCCCCATACAAACGAAATACAAGTGATGCGCTATTTTTAATGGGATGCAGATAGTAACTGCTGAACAGACTCATCGGATCGTCAGGAACATTAAAACAGTAAGTGACCGTGCTTCCTTTAGCTAAAGAAATTCCATGTACCGGAGTCTGATCTGCGATAAACACGGCTTTTGGTCTGAAGGCGGATTCATTACGAAAAGCAGCGGCGAATTTACCTATATTCAGACTGCCGAAGCCAGTTGCATAATCCCATCCTGCATCAGCCCTGAATATGCCGTTATTGCCGGAAGCGACATCACGAAACCAGTCCGGATTATTTTTTGCCCCCATGTAAAGTAACGATGCAGGGAAGGGGAGCTGGTTACCATAGGCCGACTGTATACGAGCCCAGAATCCGGCAAACAATGGTGCCGCTAAACTGGTTCCGCCCGTCAATTGGTAGTTGCCGTTTACTAAGATCAAGCCACCGGAATCCGGGTCAGCACTTAGTGCAATATCAGGAATGCCGCGTGCCGTGGCGTTTCCGGGTATTGCCCCCGATCTTATTTGCCAGTCAGGTGCCAGCTGACTAATGCTGGGGCCGCCTCCGGCAAAATCCCACGCAGTCTCGCGCATCCATGAATTATTTACAGTGGTGAATAATGAGGTTCCTCCGACCGCGATGACGTAGGGAGAGGATGCCGGAAAACTTTGTCCTTCGGCATCCTTATTACACTCGTAGCTTCCGGTATCACCGGTGGAGAGAACGAAGGTCTGCCCCTGGGCAATTCCAGCCTGGAGTATGGTATTGATTGCAGTGTCGTATCCTGATGATGCTGCCGCAATTTCACAGGAACCGAGAGAAACGCTAATTACCTGTGCCAGGTTATCTGCTACTGCCTGATTAAATGCTCTGGCAACATTTGCATGCGTCAGTGAATTTACGTTGTAGAGCAAAAGTTGTTTAACGGTTCCGCCGGCAGCGGTCAGCACTGCCTGGGTATCCATATTCCACTCCACTACATCATCTGATACATCTGTACTTTGATCGCCAACGGAAATAACGCGCACCTCCGGTACAGGAAAGCCTGAGATCGCTGCAAACTGAGTTAAATCTGCCAGAGTCTGCGTCATGTCTCCTTCGGTGATAATGCCTGCAGTAGTGTTGAGCGCCGGGGGCAGGTTGTGTGCGTTATAAATTGCAGGAAATTCAGTCAGATGATGTTGTTTTATGACTTCGGCCATTGCGGTGCCGTAAAGTGTCGCCTGCGGAATCCTGAGAGTAGTGTCAGAACTTGCTCTTGTTGCTGTGCCATGTGTCGCTTTCCGGTAAGTTGTTTTGTCTTTGACGAATGTTTGTAATCCAATGATGGCAGAGACGGTGCCGGCAAGCCGTTCCGGAACGGAGGCGGGGTCAATGTTAGCCCGTATGATCTTGCCATTTTTACGGTAAAAATGCAGTCCTGTTTTAAACGCTTTTTTGATCATGCCGGCAGTGCCGTCTGCGGAAACCAGTAAGCGGTTTTTTGCTACCTGAATGTTTAAAAAATGATGCTTTTTCAGATAGTCGGCAACTGCTGTTGCTTGTTGTTCAGTCGGTGCATGATAGAGCATGAATTCATCGGACGACATTCGCCGTGCCGAGGTGCTTGTCAGCGTCTGACTGGTTAATGTATCCAGAGCCGGTTTGTTCCGTAAGTGGAGAGATACAACGAGCTGTGCCGGTTCATCCGGACTGAGCTCACCTATGTGTATTGCATCCGGCACTTCCTGAGCGCCGGTTCGGGTGGCAACCCATCTTTCACCGGATGATGCCGCGGTAAGCAGTGGGCTTAACATCAGGCCAACGATTATCAAAGTAAGGAATAAATGAAAATTAAAACAACGGATAACAGTCATTATCATGGTATCGGACGGGGTTAGTCGAAAGCAGTCACATCACAAAGCGCTGACTCAATAGCCGTTCGATGTGTTGAAATTAAATTAATTTCATTTCTTTTCCCTATAATTTTTTTTCTAATTAGTAGCCTGAGCTGATCTGGTTCAGGATGCGTTTAATCAGTTAAGCTGACGTAAAAATGCAATGCGCCGGCCTTCGGCATCGCTCTGTATCGCCAGTTCAATAATGGTCATTACATCGACAGCATCACGGGGCGTGACCGGGAAAGCTTGTCCGTCAAGGATGGATGCAGCTAATGCGCGATAGTAGCCGGCGTAAGTGCCATCTTCTGTGCTTGCATGCAGAATGCTCTGTTGATCGGAATAGCCCAGTTGCAGATGCACGTAATCTGTTGCCTGTGCATGGTCGCGATCGTATTTTACCGCAAGGGCGCAGCGCAGGTATATTGCTGGAAAAACATCGGTAATCCGGTAAAAAAACAAGGCAACGAAAACAGTGTTTATTTCCAGTGAGCTTTGATAATTTTTGCCAGTTTATCGAAGGCCGGCCGGATCTGTTCGGTCGGGACGCAGGCATAACCGAGCAGTAAGCCCGGTTGTGAAAATTTACGATTCATGTAGTAGCGTGATAAAGGGCGCGCCACCAGGCCGGCGGCACGCGCTTCCTGGCTGATGGCCATGTCGTCGCAACCTGTTGGTAAGCCCAGTGCCAGGTGTAGTCCGGCTTCGCCGCCTGTGATGGTGATGCTGTCACCAAAATGATCGGCAATCGCCTCTTGCAGTTGCTGTAAGCGTTCGGCATAAAGAACCCGCATCCGCCGTATTTGTGACGCAAAATGACCTTCTGTCATGAAGTCAGCCATGACAGCTTGTAAAAATACCTGATTGTTGCGGTAGAGTTCTGAGATGCCGGTGGAGAATGCGCCGGACAGTGCTTCAGGTACGACCATAAAGCCGATGCGTAAGCCGGGAAACATGGTTTTACTAAAAGTGCCCATGTACAGTACCCGTCCGTGTGTATCGGTGCCTTGCAGCGATGCCAGTGGCCGGCTTCCGTAGCGAAATTCACTGTCATAATCATCTTCAATGATCCATGCTTTGTGGGTGGCGGCGTACTCCAGCAGCATGCGACGGCGCGACAAACTCATTACCATGCCCATGGGATATTGATGTGATGGTGTCGTGCAAATAAAACGTGGCGGCTGCCGTAAATTGGCCAGTCGCATGCGCATACCTTCTGAATCAAGCGGGATGGGTATTGGCTTGATTCCCAGCGAGTTTAAAACGCTTCGGGTGCCCCAATAGCAAGGGTCTTCAACCCAGGCGCTGTCACCATGTTCCCCTAATAATTTGACGACGACATCCAGCGACTGGTGGATGCCTGCGGTAATGATGACTTGACTGGCTGTACAGTTAACCGAGCGTGCTACGCGCAGGTAATCGGCTACCGCTTCACGCAATGGCATATAGCCACCCGGCTGACCGTAGGTGAGATGGTCTATCCGTGAGCGGCGCCAGTGTTTGTTTTGTATGCGGCTCCATATTTTATTGGGAAATAAGGTGACATCCGGTACTCCCGGCATAAAAGCTCCCCACTGCAAATCACTCACGCCGGCTTGTCCGATCAATTGTGCGCCGCGGGCAGAAAGTTCGGATTGACCACTTGGGTCGGTCAGATGATGTGGTGTATGTCCGGCTTCCGGAATCTGATCTGGTGCAGTATCGGCAATGAAGGTGCCCGAGCCTGCCCGGGTTTCCAGATAGCCTTCGGCGATGAGTTGTTCATAGGCATAGGTCACCGTATTCCGGGAAATATCCAGTTCACGCGCCAGGTCACGCGAGGAGGGTAATTTTAATCCGGCCGGCAGTACCTGCGTCAGGATAGCTTCACGCACTGCCTGGTAAATTTGCCTGTTCAGCGGGGCACGTACCGTAGCCGGTGAATCTCCGGTGTTGCGCTCAATGCGCATTAAAAGAAAGTCGGTCAGAGAGACGATGCGCAAAGTGGCTCCATTTGAAATTTTAAAGTGGCACTATATTATAGTGCCACAGTGGCCTTAGTATGCTCCATGCATTAACAAATACGGAAAGTCCACTTTAAATCCCGTGCCATACGGTGGTTTACGCTGGCAGCAGGCTACTACTAAAGGATAAAGATGAAAAACGACGGCTACAATACTATCCCGGGTTCGCTCACCAATGCGGATCTTGTACAACGTAAAAATGCGGCGACACCACGCGGTGTCGGGGTGATGTGTGATTTT
Source organism: uncultured Oxalobacteraceae bacterium (assembly GCA_903914535.1). Taxonomy (GTDB): domain Bacteria; phylum Pseudomonadota; class Gammaproteobacteria; order Burkholderiales; family Burkholderiaceae_D; genus Solimicrobium. The sequence continues at coordinate 18,924 of CAIWPG010000189.1, read as the reverse complement.
TATGCGGAACACGCACTGAATGCGGAAATATGGGATGTAGAACAACGTCGTTACATCGATTTTGCAGCAGGTATCGCTGTATTGAATACCGGCCATCGTCATCCTAAGTTGATCGCGGCAATTCAAGAGCAATTGGGCAAATTTACGCATACGGCTTATCAGGTGGTACCGTATGCGATTTATGTTAAACTGGCTGAGCGTATTAATGCAATCACCCCTGGTTCACATACTAAAAAAACGGCGTTTTTTTCAACCGGTGCAGAAGCCGTAGAAAATGCCATTAAAATTGCGCGTGCTGCTACCGGCCGTACCGGCATTGTTGCATTCACGGGTGCTTTTCATGGCCGTACTATGATGGGTATGGCGCTCACAGGTAAAGTAGTCCCGTACAAAGTAGGCTTCGGACCGTTTCCCGGTGAAGTTTATCATGTGCCGTTCCCGGTTGAGCTGCATGGTGTAACAACGGATGCTGCAATGGCGTCGTTACAATCTTTATTTAAATCGGATATTGATCCTAAGCGCGTAGCCGCTATCATTCTGGAACCGGTGCAGGGCGAAGGCGGTTTTTATGCGGCACCGCCTGAATTCATGAAGGCCTTACGTCAGTTATGCGATGAACAAGGTATTTTGCTGATCGTGGATGAAGTGCAGACCGGTTTTGCCCGTACCGGTAAATTGTTTGCTACTGAATACTATGATGTGATTCCCGATTTGATGACGATGGCGAAAAGTCTGGCTGGCGGTATGCCATTGGCTGCCGTGTGCGGACGTGCTGAAATTATGGATGCGGCAGCGCCTGGCGGTCTGGGCGGAACTTATGCAGGTAACCCGCTGGCAGTGGCATCGGCTTTGGCCGTACTGGATGTGATCACAGAAGAAAATTTGGTTGAACGCGCTAATGTATTGGGTGAAAAATTAAAACAAACTCTGGAAAATTTACGCGCAGAAGTACCGCAGATTGCTGATATCCGTGGTCTCGGCTCTATGGTTGCTGTGGAATTCATGACAGTGGATTCAAAATTGCCAGATGCTGATTTTACTAAACGGGTACAGGCGCATGCATTGAAAAATGGCTTATTGCTGTTGAGTTGTGGTGTTTACGGTAATGCGATCCGTTTTTTATATCCATTGACGATATCAGATGCCGTAATGGAAGAAGCAATGGGGATATTGAGTGCTGCGTTGCGGGCTTCCGCATAATAGCGCGCAGTATGGTCGACAAGACAGGCTAAGAACTGGACAAAAACAGACCATAATACAGCTCAAAAAATACTACAGAACAACGTCAGGAGACTTAAGTTGAAGCAAGAGAATACGGCCTTGCAGCCTGCTCAGAATAGTACTGCTGCCCAAGATACGCTGGTGGAATTCCGCGGCGTTAAAAAAACCTATGACGGCGAAAATCTGGTCGTCAAAGAATTGAATCTGGAGATTCAGCGTGGTGAGTTTTTAACCTTACTCGGACCTTCCGGTTCAGGAAAAACAACCTGTCTGATGATGCTGGCCGGATTTGAATTTCCGACCGGCGGTGAAATTCGTCTGGATGGGCAGCTGCTGAATAAGGTACCCCCGCATAAACGCAATATTGGCATGGTGTTTCAAAATTACGCCTTGTTCCCACACATGACGGTGGCGCAAAACGTCGCCTATCCATTGCGGGTGCGCGGTATCAATGGGAGTGAACGTGCCGGGAAAGTGAAAAAAGCGCTCGACATGGTGCAGATGGGTCAATTCGGGGATCGTTATCCTGCGCAGTTATCCGGTGGTCAGCAACAGCGTATTGCTCTGGCCAGGGCATTGGTGTTTGATCCGAAACTGGTGCTGATGGATGAGCCATTGGGTGCGCTGGATAAGCAATTGCGTGAGCATATGCAAATCGAACTGAAAGCATTGCATAAGCGTTTGGGTGTTACTTTCGTTTATGTGACGCATGATCAAAGTGAGGCACTGACGATGTCGGATCGCGTTGCTGTATTTGATCAGGGCATTATTCAACAATTAGCAGTTGTGGATCGTTTGTACGAACATCCGGAAAATTTATTTGTCGCCGGTTTTATCGGAGATAACAATCGGTTTAAAGGGACGCTGGTGCCGGTTCAGGGTGCTCAGAGCACACAGGCTACGCTGCAGTTGCCGCATGGTGCGAGATTAAGCGGATTTAATGCGAATAACGCACAAGCGAATCAGGCTGTCATTGCTTGTATTCGTCCTGAGCGTATCCGCTTATTAGCTGCTGACGGTGCATCGGAATATGCCTTGCGTGCCAGTGTTTCCGGTCTTATTTATTTTGGTGACCATGTGCGGGTATGCTGCAGTATTCCGCAACAGGATGATTGTTTCGTCAAACTGACCTTAAGTGATCCGGTGTTAGCCGGTTTGCATGAAGGCGCACAGGTGGTACTGGATATAAATCCGGATCATCTGAGAATTTTTGTTTAAGTTAATAAAATTCTGCGTAGTTGTAACTGTGTTTTGTGTGCTTGGCCCCCCCCCAGTTCTTTTTATAGTCGAAAAACCCGAGGAGATACGATGAAATTGTTTTTCAAACCTGTATTGGCAGGTGCTGCCTTATCCGTGGCAAGCATGGGCATGGCTCATGCCGCAGCGTTAACGCTGGTGAATTTTGGTGGCGCAAATGGCGCTGCGCAAAAAGTGGCTTATATTGAACCGTTTGCTAAAGAAACCGGAGATTCGGTTACGGTTGTTGAGTTTAATGGCGAGTTGGCCAAAATCAAAGCGATGGTCGAAGCAAAACGCGTTAGCTGGGATGTGGTTGAAGTAGACGGCGGTGATATTGGCCGTGCCTGCGAAGAAGGTTTGCTGGAAAAAATTGATGTGAGCAAGCTTGGCAATAAAGCGGATTTCCTGCCATCAGCGATTCATGAATGTGGTCTTGGTGCGTTTGTCTGGTCAACAGTACTGGCTTACGATGCAGATAAACTCAAGGTAGCACCTAAGACCTGGGCTGATTTTTGGAATGTAAAAAAATTCCCGGGTAAACGCGCGATGAAAAAAGGCGCTGAATATACTCTGGAATTTGCTTTGCTGGCTGACGGTGTCGCTCCTAAAGATGTGTACACAGTATTGGGTACGAAAGCGGGTGTTGACCGTGCCTTTAAAAAGCTGGATGAACTTAAACCGTACATTCAATGGTGGGAAGCCGGTGCACAACCTCCGCAATTCCTGGTGGCTGGCGACGTTGTGATGTCTACCGCGTTTAACGGTCGTATCGATGCGGCACAGCGCGAAGGAAAAAATCTGAAAGTGAGCTGGATCGGCAGTATTTATACGCTGGATTTCTGGGTAATTCCAAAAGGAACACCGAATAAAGCATTGGCAGAGAAATTCATTTCATTCGCAAGCAAACCGGAAGCACAAAAAAATTACGCTTCACATATTTCGTATGGTCCGGTGAATAACAATGCACTGAAATTGCTGGATGCACAAACTCTGGCTAAGTTGCCGACATCGGCAGCGAATGCGAAAGAGGCTTTACAATTAAATCTGGCATTCTGGACTGACCGCGGTGAAGAATTAGAACAACGCTTTACTGCTTGGGCAGCAAAGTGATATGGGCTGATAATAGTGTTATATAAGACTAAAAGTTAATATAACAGTATTGCTTTTTGCACGCTAAAAATGGGTAACCCCCCTCTTTTTAGCGTGCTTCCGTGCCACCTCGCTGCGGCGCAGGTTTTTTTGGTAACACCGGATCATTATGACCTCACTCTCTATTGACGCTGCCGCAAAGCCACTTCCGCTTCCGGTTCAGCCTGTCTCACAATTGAAACGCGAATTACGTCAGGCCTTGTTTAAAAAGCGCACAGCCGCACTGGCTTTGATTGCGCCACTGGCGATTTTTTTATTACTGACATTTTTAGTCCCGATTGCCATGTTGCTTAAACGCGCAGTGGAAAATCCGGAAATCAGGACGACCTTGCCGCATACAGTGACCGTATTGGAACACTGGGATCGCAAGAGCCCGCCACCTGAGGCAGCCTATGCGGCATTAACAGTTGATCTGCTTAAAGCAAGACAAGAAAGTCAGGCAGGAGCGCTGGCCCGTCGTCTGAACTCGGAAATTTCCGGAGCGCGTTCCATTATTATGAAGACAGCGCGGGTGTTGCCGTTGCTGGATGAGCAGGGACATGTATTATCAGATGAAAAAATTAAACTGGCGCTGATTGCCTTGGACCCGCAATGGGGCGAGCTTGATTATTGGCAAGCCATTGCTAAAAATGGCGCACCCTATTCGCCGCATTATCTGCTGGCAGCACTGGATTACAAACAGGATGCGCTCGGCCATATTGAAAAAGCCGATGAAAGCGCCTCGGTGTATCAGGCGATTTTCGGCCGTACGTTTTGGATGAGCCTGGTAGTGACCTGTATTTGTTTGCTGATCTCCTACCCCTTGGCTTACTGGTTATCGACCATGACGGAACGTCGTGCCAATTTATTTATGATATTGGTATTGATTCCATTCTGGACATCGATTCTGGTGCGGGTCGCTGCCTGGATCGTTTTGTTGCAGTCGGGCGGATTGGTCAATATGGCATTGATGTCGCTGGGAATAACAGAAGCACCGCTGGAATTATTGTTTAATCGTGTGGGTGTGTACATTGCGATGACGCATATTTTATTGCCATTCATGATCTTGCCCTTGTATAGCGTGATGAAAGCGATTCCACCAACGTATCTGCGTGCCGCTATTTCCTTAGGCAGTCATCCGTTTGCCGCTTTCTGGCGTGTGTATGTGCCACAAACCTATCCCGGTATCGGCGCTGGTGCATTGCTGGTATTTATTTTGTCAGTCGGTTATTACATTACCCCGGCCTTGCTTGGTGGCCCGAATGAGCAAATGGTCAGTTATTACATCGCTTATTTTACGAATGTGACGATCAATTGGGGTATGGCTTGTGCGTTAGGTGCGTTACTGTTCGCCGCGACACTGGTGTTGTATGCCGTGTATCGTCGTTTTACCAAAATTGATGTGAGTATGGGGTAATGGAGTAAAAAATGCCAAAAATTAAAAAAGCACAATTCGTCCCGTTGTTTCCGCCCTATGTGTCGCTGATTGAGCGCATCTGGTTTTTTATGTCACGCAGTTTTAACTTGCTGGTGTTTTTGTTTTTGCTGTTACCGATTCTGGTGATTATCCCATTGTCCTTTAGCGATAGTACTTTTTTGGTGTACCCGATTCCTGGCGTGTCCATGCGTTGGTACCAGAATTTGTTTAACTCACCGGAATGGATTAACTCGGCTAAAAATAGTTTTATTGTCGCTCCGCTGGCAACCTTGCTGGCAACCATTTTAGGAACCATGGCGGCAGTAGGATTGAATAAAGCTGATTTTCGTGGCAAGAGCTTGCTGATGGCGGTGTTGATTTCGCCGATGGTTGTGCCGGTGGTGGTGGTCGGTGTGGGTGTTTATTTGTTTTTTGCCCAAATCGGTTTGTCGGATACCTATACTGGTCTGATTCTGGCACATGCTGCTTTGGGTGCGCCGTTTGTGGTGACGACGGTGCTGGCTACTCTGCAAGGCTTTAACCAGAATCTGGTGCGGGCCAGTCTGAGTCTGGGTGCTAATCCCTTAAGCACTTTTTTCCGGATTACTTTGCCGGTCATTGCTCCCGGCCTGATTTCCGGTGCCTTGTTTGCTTTTGCGACCTCGTTTGATGATGTCGTGGTGACCTTGTTTGTGGCAGGCCCTGAACAAGTTACTTTGCCGCGTCAGATGTTTACGGGGATTAAAGAAAATATTAGTCCGACGATTGCAGCCTTAGCGACTATTCTGATTGTGTTTTCTACCTGCCTGTTGTTGTCGCTGGAGTGGATACGCGGACGGAATAAGGCCTTGGCGAAATTTTAATTGACTCTGACCCTATTTAATTTTAAGGAGATACCCGATGGTGCAATTAAACGATGCTTCTTTGTTTCGTGAGCAGGCTTATATTGGTGGTGTGTGGTGTGAGGCGGATAGTGGTGCTACGCTGGCGGTAACGAATCCTGCTACGGGTGCTGTTATTGGTCATGTGCCGTTGATGGGTGCTGTGGAGACACAGCGGGCGATTGCGGCGGCGGATACAGCCTGGGCTTTATGGCGTCGTAAATCGGCCAAAGAACGTGGCGCAATTTTGCGTAAATGGAATGACCTGATCCTGGCTAATCTGGATGATCTTGCTCTGATTATGACGACAGAACAAGGTAAGCCGCTGGCAGAAGCGCGTGGTGAAATTAGTTATGCTGCATCTTTTATTGACTGGTTTGCCGAAGAAGGAAAACGCGCCGGCGGTGAAACGATTCCGGCACTGGTGCCGGGTGCACGGCTGGTAGTGGTGAAAGAGCCGATTGGTGTTTGCGCCGCGATTACGCCGTGGAATTTTCCTGCGGCGATGATTACCCGCAAAGTCGGACCTGCGCTGGCCTGCGGATGCACTATGGTGTTAAAACCGGCAGAAGCGACGCCGTATTCAGCACTGGCGCTGGCCGTGCTGGCTGAGCGTGCCGGTATACCTGCGGGCGTATTTAGTGTGGTGACCGGATCGGCCCGTGAAATTGGTGCAGAGATGACTAGTAGCCCGATAGTGCGCAAACTGACCTTTACCGGCTCTACCGGTGTTGGTCGTTTACTCATGGCGCAATCCGCCCCTACGATCAAAAAATTGTCGCTGGAACTGGGTGGCAATGCCCCATTTATCGTCTTTAATGATGCCGATCTGGATGCCGCGGTAGAAGGTGCAATGGCATCGAAATACCGCAATGCCGGACAAACCTGTGTCTGTGCTAATCGCTTGTATGTGCAAGAAGGTGTTTACGCCGAATTTGCCGAAAAACTGGTTGCTGCCGTTGCTAAACTCAAGGTCGGCAATGGCTTGGAGCCTGGTGTGACGCAGGGGCCGCTGATTGATGAAAAAGCCGTAGTTAAAGTGGAACAGCATATTGCAGATGCCTTGTCTAAAGGTGCGCGTCTGTTGATTGGCGGTCAGCGTCATGCATTGGGCCATAGCTTTTTTGAGCCTACCGTGTTGGCGGATGTCACTGCTGATATGCTGGTTGCGCGGGAAGAGACGTTTGGGCCGATGGCACCCTTATTCCGCTTTACGACAGAAGAGGATGTCATTGCCTTAGCTAACGATACTGAATTTGGTCTGGCCAGTTATTTTTACTCACGCGATATCGGTCGTATCTGGCGTGTGGCAGAAGCATTGGAAAGCGGTATGGTTGGTGTGAATACCGGGCTGATTTCTAATGAAGTTGCTCCGTTTGGCGGTGTAAAACAATCCGGACTGGGGCGTGAGGGTTCCAGTTACGGAATAGAGGACTACCAGGAAGTGAAGTATATTTGCATGGGCGGGATTTAATGTCGGGACTCTGAAAAGATTCCTGCTATTGCCCTGTAGCCCCGGGAGTTTCTCTTGCTCCCGGGGTGTTTGCTCAGTATTAATCCCTGTCAACGGTAGTAGTTTTATTACCGCCAAACTGGTAGCTTACCCCGATCCAGATACCTCTTGGTGCCGAGGGTACAACAGCCAGTTCGTTCTGTGCTGTGAACATGTTTTGACCCAGAATGCCAAACGTGTTGTAGTCCTTATTCAACAGATTGGTCACTTTGGCAAACGCCGTCCAGTTAGCGCCGAGTTTGTAATGGCTGTCCAGATTCAGTGTGGTATATCCGGCCAGCGGGCCATTGCTATCCTGATTATTTTCATCACCATGCGCGTATTGACCACTAGTTGCAATGAGATTGCCACCGATATCCCAGGCTGGAGAAACGACATAATCTGCACGTAATTTCAGTGTTTTTCGTGCGATTCCCGGAATAAAATCCCCCTTGTTGACGGTAATCAGTCCGGTAGCCGGATTGGCGGAACTATTTTGAGGTGCTGCTTCGGTAAACGAAGATTGGTAAGTCGCATTAACAAAGCTTGCATTGGCAGCTAAGCTTAAACCGGAAAACTCACCATGCACGCCTAATTCCAGTCCCTGACGCCGGGTATCGCCTACATTCTGAAAAAATCCTGTTACGCCGTTATTAGCACCATCAGCAATAAACTGGACGTCATTCTGGTTGGTGGTGCTGTAAATAGCGGCGTTCCATCCTATGTTGGCGGCGAGTTGTCCACGCACGCCTGCTTCCCATGTTTTTGAGACGATCATCTGTAAATCGGGATCAGAAGTAAATCCGGTCGGCAGCGAGCAGGGAATAGCCGGGTTGGCACAGGATAATTCAACCGGAGTAGGTGCACGCATGCCTTCGCTATAGCCTGTGTACAGGGTCAGGTTTTTTGTCGGATTGAAGTTGAGTCCGACAGCGGGATTAAAACGGTGATAGGTGTGGTCACCATTCAGACTGCCGATGGGATTGCCATTGCCGTCAAGGCTGGCACCGGTCATATCGACGGTAGCGAAATTATAGCGACCGGAAACAGTCATATTCCAGTATTTATTGAGGGAGAAGTTGTCAGTGGCAAACAGGCCGTAATAATTGCTGCGTGTGGTTAATGCCACGCTGCCCTGATTGTAGGGATTCGCCGGGTTAATGGCATTATCACCTGACGGGTCGATTGTGGTGGTTGTTTCACCGATCAGATTAGCGCCATAGGTATTGCTCAGGTAGTCAACTTTGCTGGCATCCAGCGATGAGCCGACAGTGAATTTATTTTTATGCCCCATTAAATCGCCAAGCAAGCTCAATTGCACGGCGGCACCTATGCTGCGTTGCTTTGTTGTTGCCACGACATTGGAGGCATCCAGATCACCATTAGCCTGATTTGCTACGCAATTTTCCGGCGTGGTGACGCTATTGTCGCAAGAAGAATTACTGTTGGCGTTGGTGGAATTGCTGGCACGGTAATAGATATTGGCTTCTACTAATTTTTCATTTGAAATAAAGTGAGAGCCTGTCAGTGCCAGCAAGGCATTTTTGTTGGTGACAGTGTCGGGTGCCGTATACGCATAGGCCGGATTTCCCAGCATGGACAATGGCAGAACCGAAGGGCCGTTCATGGTGTTGTCTGCCAGGGATAAGGACAGGCTGAGAGTGTTATCGCCATCATGCCAGCGTCCTTTGGTAAAAATTTGTCTGACATCGCTGCTGCTATAATCGCGGTAACCATCTTCGTGAAATAAATTACTGGCTACATAATAATCAAGGCCATGTTCTTCGTCTTTACCGCCGAATTCCATTTCAGCAGAACGTCGTCCCCAGGATCCGCCTGATACGCTTGTTTTTAGTCCCGGGTTATCTGCGCCGTTTTTGGTGGTGACGGCAATGGCTCCGCCCAGTGTATTCAGTCCGAATAAGGGATTAGAACCGGGAATCAGGCTGATGCCGGAAATGGCATTAGCCGGAATCAGATCCCAGTTGACGATATCGCCAAAGGCTTCGTTGATACGTACGCCATCCATGAATACCGATAAACCGATTGCGGTACCTAAAATTGGTGACGCCGTAAAACCCCGATAAGAAATATCCATCTGATAGGGATTGCCTACGCTATTGCTGGCATTGACCGAGCCCAGATTACTATCTAAAAACTCACCCAGATTGAGCGATTGTTGTTGTGCAATTTGTTTTGCAGTCGCTACCTGTACATTTGCCGGTACCTCGGTGACGGGGATGCCTGTACTGGCCAGTGGTGTTCCGGTGACCACGACGATGGATGATTCTGATGCCGCACTGTTTATTTGAGCAAATGTTGTTTGCGGCAATACAAAAGAGACTAAAAAAACAGGTAAGGCAACCGGAAGATAAGTCGCTAGCAGAGCATGCTGAAGTAAGATTTTTTTATGCATTGTTATGGTCTCCGGTTAGATTTTTTTATACAGGATCGGTGATCGCTCTGGTTGCTGGCATAGCGTGTAATTTTTTATGAAAGCATTATATCGGTCAGCTTAATAAAGCAAATAGGGAAAAATTCCCGCTGAGAGCCATTTTTTTGGCATGAAATGTGCGTATTGATACGCATTAGTGTCTGTTAGTGCCTGTTGATATGCGGTGCCATCCGGATGAAATGTTGAAATGGGAGTAGTGTATGGATCTGAGGCGACGACTTGTAGGGTATCTCGGCGGATTATTGCTGAGTTTGTTGTTGATGGCGGTTTTGGTCAACTTATACACGCTACGCCATGATGTAAATAATGAAATTGTGGCATCGGAACAGTTGGTCACGGTATTGCTTGATATTGGTAACATCGGTCATGATCTGCCTTCTGAGCAAGTATCGGCGCGTTTGGCGGCTATTCTTAGCCGTGGAGTCTTGCGTCATGTTACCGTCAGTGCCGCTGATGCTGATACGATTCCTGTCTCTGCTCATGTTTCTTTTGCCGGTAAGCTGGCGCGTTACTTGGGTGTGACATCAGGGAATGATGCCGGTCAATTGGTGAATGTTGCCGGGCAGCGTTTGCGTATTGCCCCTAACCCGGTTTCTGAAATTGAAGAGCGTTTGACCGATACTGTTCATTTTTGTATCACGCTTATGTTATTTTCTGGAGCAACGTTATTGGTGGCGTGGTGGTCTACGCATCACGCATTAGCACCGGTACGTGATCTGGAAGCTGGCTTGCAACGTCTGGCTAAGGGTGAAACAGATGCCGCATTACCTGTATTTGTGTTGCGTGAATTTACACAGGTTGCTGCGGCGATTGATGAGCTTGCCGCGGCCTTGTCGACCTCACGTGAAGCACAGCGACAACTTTCTGACCGGTTGATTCGTGTGCAGGAAGATGAACGACGTGATCTGGCGATGGATTTGCATGACGAAATGGGGCAAACCCTGACTGCTATCAGCGTCACTGCGGCTTACCTTGAGCGTAACGCTGCCAGGCTGGATGCGACACGCGTTGCTGAATGTGCCCTGGAGTTGCGACACAATGTGCGTGCCAGTGGCAGTCAGTTGCGCGCTATGCTTAAGCGCCTGCAACCGTACGGATTGGATGCCTTGAAACTGAATGCAATTTTGCAGGAATTGCTGTCCGGCTGGCAGCAGAGTGAATCGGGTATGTCATTTATACTGGATATGCAGACTGTATTGCCTGTGTTATCTGAAAATATAAGCATGGTACTGTATCGCGTGGTACAGGAAGCGGTCACGAATGTGGTACGGCATAGCGGTGCAACGCAGTGCCGGGTTGTGATTAATACGGATGCGGATACTTTGCATCTGATGATTGAAGATAACGGATGCGGTTTTCCGGAGCACGGTGCCCGGTACGGATGCGGCTTGCTTGGCATGCAGCAGCGTATTCAGATGGTGGGGGGAACGCTGGTATTGAACTCTAAGAAAAGCGCAGATTGGAATTATCAAAAAAATTATGAGCAGCAATGGCTGGACGGTCTGTTGTTGCATGTCAGATTACCCTTGCCGCAATCACCATCGCCGTCAGCACAGCAGTCACATTTATTACGGGAGCAGTAGCCATGATACGTATTATATTGGTCGATGATCATGCCGTTGTGCGAACCGGTTACCGGCGTTTGCTGGATGCAGAACCCGGTTTACTGGTTGTGGGAGAGGCTGCCAGGGCGGATGAAGCGAATGCGATGGTTGTGCGCATGGTAGCTGATGTTGCCTTAGTGGATCTGAGTCTCAAGGGTAGCAGTGGAATAGAAGCGATACGAGGTATGCTGGCGCGTCGGCCAGGGTTAAAAATTTTAGTGTTATCTATGCATGAAGATATCGGGCATGTTACTCAGGCATTACGTAATGGTGCCCACGGGTATTTAACTAAACACTGTGAACCTAGCGAGGTGATTGATGGTATTCGCCGCATAGCAGAAGGAAAGCGCGTATTTTCACCTGAAATTGCACAATTGCTGATTGCCGAAGATACCGGGGGTGAGCGTGCTTTTAATGACCTGACCCCGCGTGAGTTTGATGTTTTGCGTATGTTTGTACATGGCATATCCTCGGTTGCTATTGCAGATTCCATGCAGCTCAGTCCAAAAACGATACTGAATTACCTCACCGCCATTCGGCAAAAACTGGATGTGGATAATGATTTTAAGTTGCTTCACCTTGCAGTACGGCATGGTTTAATGGCAACTGTGTAAGGGGCATCTGTATCAGTGCGCCACTCCCGCTGACTTTTCTGTGAAGTGGCACCACCGGGGCAGTCGGTGTTACTGATGGTGTGTTATGGCGTAGTTCTCAGTTTGTAGCCGGTGCTCCCTGTTTTCAAGCGGCGTGTATTTAGCATGCACCGGATTGCAATCCATTAAAAAATTGGCTTCTCGCAGGTTAGTCATTATCCGGCAGACTGTTTCACGCGTCGAATTGATGATTTCTGCGATATTGCCAAGACTGGGTAGTGTCCATGCGTTGCCGTTACTGCTTTTTAACAGCTGGAGCAGGCATTTGACGCGATCCATAACAGCCCCGGTGCGTAAATTAACGATTTCACGGCAACGTTGGTGGTTGGTTGTGATGGACTCCATCAGCAGAGCAGTTAATTGTGTTTCTTCGTTAAAACACAATGGAATGAGTATGCATGGGGTTAGTGCACTTATTTTGAGTGTGTCGTTGACACCAACCAGGTTTTCTATACCAAGAATATCTCCCGGCAGGGTCAGACGTACAAAATTGCTGGTGCCATCGGGTGCTATGCTGTCAATGCGCATCGCACCGGATTCGATGCGCCACAGCGCATGCAGCTCTGTAGCTGACAACGATTGGCGTGGCATAAGATGGCGCATTGGCCGGTTTGCAGATAAATAATTTTTCATGTTATTCCCATTCGCTGTAGTGTCCTTTGCCCTGTTTATGGCAAGCGACACTACGGTTGATGTTGAGTCTAATTAATTTTCACCCGGATTTTCGCCTTGCGCTTCAAACCACAGCGCATTTACTACGGCAAAAAAAACGGCCATTGCAGTTCCTAAAATCCAGCAGAAATACCACATAGTCAGTTCCCGTTTAAAAGTTGTTAGTACAGTGATGTTCCGTTGGCCTGAATGGCTGCTACGGTAATTTTGCCCCGCATGATGCGGTAGGCCCACGATGTGTAAATAAGAATGATGGGTGTCATAATCAGTGCAACCCAAAACATAATATTGAGTGTGCGCTGGCTGGATACGCAATCCCAGGCAGTCAGACTATGGTCTGGGTGTGAACTGGATGGCAGAACGAACGGAAATAAGGCAGCACCTGCTGTGAGAATGATGCCAGCACATGCCAGTCCGCTACTGATAAAAGCAATGCCGCCCCTGCGTCCCAGCGTGGACAGTAAGCCAAAAACAATACCGGCATAGGCCAGTACTACTAATCCTATGGTAAGGGGGTAGGTGTGGTAGTTGCTTAGCCATAAACCAGCCTGATACAGTACGGTTTTCCCTGTCGGCGCTACGGCTTCACCAGGATTGACTACCGAGTTAATCGCATAACCAGGTATGTTTGCCAGCATAAATCCGCCCAGGGTAAATACCAGTAATAAAACCAAGCCACTGTACAGGCTGGCTTTGCGTGCCCGTTCGGCAATGGCTGCTTCGGTTCGTAATTGCAGGTAGTTGGCACCATGAAAAATAAGCAGAGAAAGGCTTGCTATGCCGCAGAGCAGGGAAAATGGTGTGAACAAAGCGAGAAAGCTACCCGTATAGACCGTCAGCATATTTTCCTGGAAATAGAAGGGTACGCCGGTAATGACATTGCCTATGGCTACGCCAAATACCAGAGAGGGAATGGCACTGCCGGCAAATAGTCCCCAATCCCACATGGCACGCCAGCGCGGGTCAGCGACTTTGCTGCGATAATCAAAGCCGACAGGACGCAAGAACAAGGCCCACAGTACCGCCATCAGGGCAAAATAAAAGCCGGAAAATGCAGTCGCATAGACCAAAGGCCAGGCTGCAAAAATGGCACCTCCGGCAGTGATAAACCAAACCTGATTTCCTTCCCAGTGCGGGCCAACGGTATTGATGATTACACGGCGTTCATCATCACTGCGTCCGATAAACGGGAGCAGGGTACCAACACCCATATCGTGACCATCCATGATGGCAAAGCCGATGAGTAAAACGCAGACCAGTAACCACCAGATCAGTTTTAAAAAAGTATAATCCAGCATCTCAGATCTCCTTTAATGTAGCAGAGGGTGTTAGCGCTGTTGTCAGGTCATCCGGAGCGGTTTCGAATGCGTATTTTCCTGTGCCCAGACTGGATGGGCCTTTGCGTATATATTTAGCCATCAAAAACATTTCGGCAATCAGCAGCAGGGTATAAAACACCAGGAAGCCGCCTAATGAAAAGAGTACGTCACTGCTAACAAGTGCCGAGGTGGACAGATGTGTCGGAAGCATGCCTTGTACCGTCCAGGGCTGACGACCATACTCCGCCACATACCAGCCCATTTCACAGGCAAGCCATGGGAAGGGAAGACTGATCATGGCCCATTTTAATAACCAGGGACGTTGTTCAATGCGATTGCGCGCAGACGACCAGAATGCCACAAGCAATAATGCCAGCATAGCAAAGGCCATTGTCACCATGACGCGGAACGTCCAGAACAGCGGCGTTATGCGCGGAAAGGCATCATGCATGGCATTGGACTTCATGAGCGGTGTAGCTTGCGTTACATCTGCGGTGTACTTTTTAAGTAAAAGACCATAGCCAAGGTCACTCTTGAGCACATTAAATTGCGCCAGTTTTTCCTTGTTTTTTGGATCAGCCCGCAGTGCTTCTAAGGCCGCTACTGCCAGAATTCCGTGCTCAATACGTGCAGCGATTTTCACTTCCAGCTCATCAAAGCCCGGGATGACTTTACCGGTGCTGCGCGTACCAATTAAACCTAGCGCATAGGGAATACGGATTTGAGCATGAATGACTTTATTTTTTTCATCCGGGATGCCAAATATAGTCAGGCCGGCAGGTGCCGCTTCTGTTTTCCACATTCCTTCCATTGCTGCCATTTTGGTTTGTTGTGCTTCGGCGGTGGTATAGCCGGATTCATCACCAAGCACAATAACGGATAGCGCTGATGCCAGTCCGAATGCTGCAGCGATCCGGAATGAGCGCAATGCAAATGCCCGGTCACGTCCTTTGATTAAATACCAGCTACTGATTGCCAGTACGAAAATGGAACCGGTGACATAGCCGGCACTGATTGTATGTACAAACTTGGCTTGTGCTACCGGATTGAAAAGCACATCCGCAAAGTTGGTGAGTTCCATACGCATAGTGACCGGATTGAACTCGGCACCGACCGGATTTTGCATCCAGCCATTGGCAATCAAAATAAATAGGGCAGAAAGATTGGAGCCGATAGCAGTCAGACAGGTGGTGGCCAGATGTCCGACTTTGGTCATGCGATCCCATCCAAAGAAAAACAGACCCACGAAGGTTGATTCCAAAAAGAAAGCTACCAGTCCTTCAATAGCTAGCGGAGCACCGAAAATGTCTCCCACATAATGTGAGTAATACGCCCAGTTGGTTCCAAACTGAAATTCCATAGTCAGTCCGGTGGCAACACCGAGTGCAAAATTAATACCGAATAATTTACCCCAGAATTTGGTCATATCGCGGTAAATCGTTTTGCCTGTCATGACATAAACGGTTTCCATAATTGCCAGAAGCAAAGATAGGCCCAAGGTCAGAGGGACGAAGAGAAAGTGATAAAAAGCGGTTGCTGCGAATTGTAATCGCGACAAATCCACCAGTGATTCAGAGATCATGGCTGGTCCTTAATGGTTGATCTTTACGGATCTGTCTTCAGTGTTTGCGTTTTGTTGTGCGCGTTGCTGAGTCAGAGCCACTTCTGTTGATCAAGGTAGTTTCAGTCCGGGATGCCATACGATCTGCCATCCCGCGTGCAGCGACATCTTCAGATAATCGTGCCGGAAAAAATGCTGTTTTGATCATGAATAGCAACACCAGTTTTAGTGCTGCAACCCAGAGTAGTTCATGTCTTAGCCGACGCCTGGCAGGAGCAACAGGCCCGGTTGCACATGGAGTTGAAGCAGACATGTTTGTCCTCAGAAGTAAAAGATAAATAATGTAATTTTTCGATTCTTTTTTGCTGAAAGAGGTGGGATTTCGCTGCCGGATCAGGTGCTTAATCAAATGCGTAAGCAGTTACGCCTACCGGTTAATCCGGTCTGCGTGTGCAGGTAGCGCATTTAGTTATTCTGATGGAGTGCCGCGAAATTAGCAGACGGGCGGTGCGCGGACGGCGGGGGCGAGCCATGCGGTGGCTCTGGGGGTAAGGTTGGTGTGATATTGCACCAGGAGGGATGTGGTGTCAGACCATGCCGGAACAGCCGGCGTAGCGACTGGTGGCAAACCATAGGACGCGGCGTGCGTTGCACAATAGGCGCAATGTATGTCATGCGCTGAAGCTGGTGCATCCGGCGGTTTACTGCTGACACGATCAAGATATTGACCATCAGGCGATTGACGTACCCAGACCGGTCCGGTAACGGAACAGACTTCAGTCCAGTCACTTTGTGATGTTCCTGATTGATTACGTGCGATTTCCAGCGCCTGGGATACCATAGGCATCAGCGTATTCAACAGGATGGCCAGTATGGCGATCCAGCTGAATAGCTTACGGCGTTGTCTGGTTTTCATACGCAAGAAAAAGTTCCCTCAATATAATTAATTAGCATTAATTAAACAGTGTAGATGGACAAACAAGAATAGCTTTTGATTTGGATCATGTTGTTGTATCTGAATAGTTCTTCAAGCGATGTCTTGTCTGGCTTATCTTTATTTTTAGTTCCAGTCTAATGCTGATGTTCTGCCGGCATGCTTTTTCCTTCTAAATTCAGCATGGGTGCCGGGGCTTTTAACTCTTTGCGGTTTTGTCCGTCTTTGGGTATTTCTATCCAGTCCAGACGTCCTTTTTCACAGAGCTGCGTCACTTTAAAATACAATTTTCCTTCAGTTTCCGGTAGCTTAACCTGCATAGAAAATTCATCGTAATACGCATCCGGTAATAAGCCGCCGCTCCAGGTGATTTCTCTGACATCGCTGCTGATGGTTTTTCCATGCGAGGTGTAAGGTGTTGCCAGTGCAACGATAACCGTGTCGAGTTTCCAACCCGCTTTGGGCATTGGTTTGGCTCCCTGTACGCCATCCGGTAAGGTAACCGTCAGGGTATGTGTGCCGCTGGATTCGCAGCCATGACCTACTTTAAATGTCAGTTTCTGGTAAGAACCGGCGGGTGCACTGGTTTGTTCAAGAGTGACATGAGCCATGGCAAATTGACTGTAACAAAGTGCCAGCAGCAGGAGTGGACGAATTTTCATCAGGTAGTTCCGGTAATTAATTCAATAAATAGTTGGTGCTCATTCAGCAGTGGATGCCGGAAGGCTCCGTGCTGAATGACCGCGTTCGGCTTATTAGTAGGTGTATTTCATTTCTACGTAGGCAGTACGTTGCGGGAACGGATGATATAAATAATATTTTTCATTATTCAGATTATCAATCCCACCCGAGACGCCCCATTTTTGGTTGAGTTGGTAATGCATGCGGAAATCAGCAACGAAGAAAGGCTGGAAGCCCTGATAAGTTGCACCGTTGACGTCGGTGTTATCCACAGTGGCATATTGTCTGCCGGTGTAACGTCCTGCCAGTGTATATGCCCACTGATCGTTCGGGCGGTAGGTAGCTACTGCTGTTGCACGCCAGTTCGGTACATACGGTGTAGTTTTTCCGACGGAAGTAGAACCGTTAGTCGATACGTAACTGCTATTCGCCAGAATGACCGCATCGACATAGGTAAGGCTGCCGCTTAATTCTAAACCACGGATGAAGGCATCTTTTTTCTCTCCGGCCAGTTCAATGCCACGCTGACGGGTTTTATCAATATTTTGCGTGAATGAGACGGGCGTCGCATAGCCGGCAATCGTGGCTGTTTGTGAAATCAGTGCGTCAGAGACCAGTTCACCGAAGACAGAGATTCGGACTCTGTCATTTTCAGTTTTGCGTTCCAGCGCGATTTCGGCAGAAAGTACATCTTCAGGTTTCAGGTAAGGGTTAGCCTGTGTATATGTTGTACCGGTCTGGATGTTTTGATAGAGCTCGCCGACAGTCGGAAATCGTAATGCTTTTCCGAACGAATCAGTCATAGTCCACATATCGTTGACGGCCCATCCCAGTGTCGCTTTAGGTGAAAATCCGGTGCGCGTCACTTCAGGCTGATTGACCGGGAAGCCAATGCCGCCACTTGAAAGAGAATAATTGTAGCCATTGCTGGCTTGCCAGGATTCGTAGCGGCCACCCAGTGTAGCGAGTAATACCGGGCTTAAGCGCCATGCATCTTGTGCCCAGACCGCACGCGTTTCTGTCTGCCCCAGTGAGTTGCTATATAAAGCGCCATCGTTGCCGGATACCCAGTTAGTGGTATTGTAGGTCGGGCTGACCAGTTTATATTGGTCATCATGTACGCCGACGGTCACGATGTGTTCACCCTGAATACCTTGCGGACGCCAGATAGCTTTCGCATCCAGTGTTGTCCAGCCGGTGCCGCTGGCATCGCCAATGCGTCCTGCTCCGCCAGTCAGTGCTGCCGGGTACAGGCCGGTTGATGTCCGGGTTAAATCCTGTACATAATTGACATTACTGGCAACTGCTTCCCAATCCCAGGTGCTCAGTGTTTTGCTGGCAACGGTCAGGCTTTGCATCACATGTTCTTGTTGTGTACTGCTGCTTGAGAATTGTCCGGCTATGGTGCTGGCGCTGTAAGAGTAGCCACCGATATTGACGTTGCCGGATGTGCCGCCATAGTATGGCGTACCTGCTGCGGTGCTTAAGTAAGAGCTGGATGTGGCGGTTGCTGTATTTTGCCAGAATCCGAGCGCATAACTTGCGGTCAGCTCTGGTGTGAAATCATAGGCCATTTTGATTTTGGCCGTGTCCTGGATTGTATGGGTAAAATTACTACCGCCTATCACTTGGATAGCGCCACCGGTCCGGTTGAAATCGGCATAGGC
>CAIWPG010000188.1 GCA_903914535.1 uncultured Oxalobacteraceae bacterium | reverse complement strand
GGTTTTTTCTTTGGTTGTTGGTTTATTTGCGCAAGTAAAAATGAACCGCCAAATTTCACTGTGCATTTCTTGACAGATTTCCTGCAAAACATACCCCAATCCACACACTCCGCAAAACAAAAAATCCAATGTTTACAGCCACTTACGGTATGACGCAAGTGTTGCAAATTGGACTTAAAATTTCACGCCGAGGGGATTAAGTCGCTTGTTGAATGGCATTGGGCTGAGTATTGCTAGGAGGGAATGAGTTTTGCGTGGGGTGTTTATATACTGATTATACGTACAGTATTTTTTTGTTTTGTTCTAGAATACAAGCTACAGCAATTCTGGCGTAAATCCCATTAAAAATTAGACTATATTATACAAGTGTATAATATATAGTATGTATGTAAACACAGATATTGAAGCTAACTCATTGATTCTATTGGTCGGGACGGCAAGATTCGAACTTGCGACCCCGTGCACCCCATGCACGTACGCTACCAGGCTGCGCTACGCCCCGACGAGTTTGCAATTATAAGGAAATTTGTGGTGAAAGGCTAGAGTCTGCCGGGATTTTCCGTGGCAAATTGATTTATTCTTGGCGAAAATCTGGCAGCCGGGTGAGAATGCTGTTTTACCTCAACCGGAATCGTGCATATGGCAATTGAAATAGAACGTAAATTTTTAGTCACAGGTACGCCGTGGTCGGCTTTATCACAGGGTGCGTTAATGCGACAGGGGTATCTGGTGGCGAGTCCGGAGCGTGTGGTGCGCGTGCGTATTGAAGGCGATACGGCCATGCTGACGATTAAGAGTGCTAATAAGGGTATCTCGCGTGGTGAATGGGAATATCCTATTCCGGTGGCGGATGCCGGTGAACTGCTGGCGCTGTGTGATCAGCCACTGATTGAAAAATACCGCTACCGGATTCCGTTTGAAGGCATGCTTTGGGAGCTGGATGTTTTTCTTGGTGATAATGCCGGATTAGTGGTGGCTGAAATTGAACTGGATAGTGAAGAGCAGGCTTTTGCTAAGCCAGTATGGCTAGGGCAGGAAGTGACGGCGGATAAACGTTATCTGAATGCGAATTTGCTGCGTCATCCTTACCTGAAGTGGTAAGGAATCGGGGCATTTTTAATGCAGGGGCAGATCATAAAGTGATTGACCTGCCCCTTTGTTTTAGCCGGGAGGATTAGCCCCGGCCGCGACTGCCACTGCTGCTGCGACGTGCGGAAGTGTTTGGCGCGCCGCCTTGCGGACGTGAGCCATTACCGGCGCCGGGACCATTACTGTTACCGTTGTTTGGGCGACGTTGCGGTGCAGCGGAATTATTGCCCGGTTTGGCCGGAGCGCGGCTCTGACCCTGGCCCGGACGATGTGCCGGGTGGCTGCGTAACTGGATAGGCTGTGCTACGGCAGTCGGATCTGGTTCAAAACCGGGGATGAATTCTTTAGTGATAGTACGTTTAATGAATTTTTCAATATCTGCCAGCAGTTTCAATTCATCCACGCAAACCAGCGAAACGGCTTCGCCACCGGCACCGGCACGACCGGTGCGACCGATACGATGTACGTAATCTTCTGCGACGTTAGGTAAGTCGTAATTGACAACGTGAGGCAGTTGGTCAATATCGATACCGCGTGCGGCGATGTCAGTTGCCACCAGTACCTGCAAGCTGCCTTCTTTGAATTCGGATAAGGCTTTAGTGCGGGCTGACTGGCTCTTATTGCCATGAATCGCCATCCCGTTAATGCCTTCTTTTTCCAGTTGTTCGACCAGTTTGTTGGCGCCGTGTTTAGTACGGGTAAAGACCAGTACTTGTGACCATTTCAGTGATTTGATCAGGTGAGCCAGTAAAGGGTGTTTACGGTCACGGTCAACCGGATGAATCTTTTGTGAAATAACTTCCACGGTTGAATTGCGGCGTGCCACTTCAATCATGGCCGGCGAATTCAATAATTTATCGGCCAGATCTTTAATGTCATTGGAAAACGTTGCAGAGAACAATAAATTTTGACGTTTTACCGGCAAAAGAGCCAGAATTTTACGAATGTCGCGAATAAAACCCATATCCAGCATACGGTCGGCTTCATCCAGCACCAGGATTTTGATATGGCTTAAATCAATATTGCCCTGACCGATGTGATCCAGCAGGCGTCCCGGTGTGGCAACCAGGGTATCTACGCCCAGTTTTAATAACTTGATTTGCGGATTGATGCCTACGCCGCCAAAAATAACGCCGGAAGTCAGCGGCAGATATTTGCCGTAGGTGCGTACGCTTTCTTCTACCTGAGCCGCCAGTTCACGGGTTGGTGTCAGGATCAGGGCGCGGATCGGGCGGCGTGCTGTTGTCGGTGCCGGTTGTACGGTGAGTTCGGTCAGTCGTTGTAATAACGGCAGGGTAAAGCCGGCAGTTTTACCGGTGCCCGTTTGTGCACCGGCCAGTAAATCCTGACCGGTTAATACGGCTGGAATCGCTTGCAGCTGAATAGGGGTTGGTGTGGTATAGCCTTGTTCGGCAACGGCACGAACGATTTCTTCGGCGAGACCTAGTGTAGAAAATGATGTCATTAAATTGGGGCTGATAAGTTCTGATGAATCTCAGAGAACATCTGAAAATGGCCGACCTTGGTCGGTATGAAATGACGGGGTGACCGGCAAGCTGTCGGCTCTGTGCATCGTCGTATAAAAACACTTTTCAGGCGGTTTTGCAGTTGATGGTTGCAGATTTGACAGACTTCCGGGTCATCCCGGTAAAAATGAATTAAGCAAACGGCTTCAGTAAACCAACCATTTGTGCAAAAATTTTCGGTGTGCCGGCGATAACATCGCCTTTATACAGATAGTCGGATTCACCTTCGAATGTACCGACAATACCACCTGCTTCAGAAACCAGCAAGGCACCTGCGGCGATATCCCACGGCTTCAGGTTTTTTTCAAAAAAGCCATCGAGGCGGCCTGTTGCTACGTAAGCCAGATCCAGTGCGGCGGCACCCGGGCGACGCAAACCCTGACATTTACCTGCCATTAGCTGAAACATCGGCATGTAGGCGTCAATTTCTGCCGTGCTTCTGAATGGAAATCCGGTGCCGAGCAGGGTGTCTGCAATTTTATCACGCTTAGTTACGCGGATACGTTTGTCATTCAGATAGGCGCCGGCACCTTTGGTGGCAGTGAACATTTCATTGCGGGTAGGGTCGAAGACAACAGCTTGTGTAATTACACCGCGGAATTGCAGCGCAATCGATACGCAATATTGCGGAAAGCCGTGCAGGAAGTTGGTAGTGCCATCTAACGGATCAATAATCCAGACATGTTCGTTTTCATCATGTAAATTGCCTGATGGACCCGATTCTTCTGCCAGAATGGCATGGCTGGGGTAGGCACTGGTCAATACGTCGATGATTGCTGCTTCGGCAGATTTATCAACATCAGAGACGTAATCGTTGTGCTGTTTTTCAGTCGCGTCGATGCGGTCGAGGTCGAAAGAGGCGCGATTAATAATCGTTGCGCCACGGCGCGCGGCTTTAATAGCCGTATTGAGCATTGGATGCATAGAATTTCCGTTAAAATGGCGAGCACGTACCAGCACAAAATCATAATGAATAAGTAAACTGGTACAGTGAATTAAAGAGCAGCGCGTTTAACGAGAAAAACAGAACATGTTCAAACGAAAAACGCAATATTGACTCTATTCTACCCTGAAATGCCATACCATGCCGTGTTTTGCGTTATAACGAGCTAGCTGAATAATGAATCCAATGACTAACTTAATCCAAAATTCTTCCCACATTGCTGCGAATTTAAGTACTTTTGATCGTTTGCGATTTATTTTGGTGGAAACCAGCCATCCCGGCAATATCGGTGCCGTTGCCCGTGCGATGAAAACCATGGGATTTTCGCAGTTATATCTGGTCAATCCACGCTTTCCGGATGCCTTAAAGCATCCGGATGCGATTGCGTTTGCCAGCGGAGCGCAAGATGTATTGGAAAATGCCAGGATAGTTAACTCTATTGAGCAGGCACTGGAGGGATGTGATCTGGCTGCCGCTGTCAGCGCGCGTTTGCGGGAGTTTTCTCCGCCGATACTTGCTCCGCGAAGCTTTGCACAACGGGCTGCCGTGCCGGAATCCGGTATGGTGGCGCTGGTGATGGGGAATGAGCGTTTTGGTTTGCCTAATCAAATTGTCGAACAGTGTAATTATTTGATTAATATTCCTGCTAATCCCGATTATTCTTCTTTAAATCTGGCCCAGGCAGTGCAGATTGTGGCGTACGAATGTCGTATTGCCAGTCTGGATGCGGCCGCAGGGGCGGCGTTGCCTGACGTGTCGGGTACGATTTCTGCTGCAATCCCTGTTGCCATATCCGGTGACGTTGGCTTTAAAGGCGTTACTGCCAGTGTGGCAGATGTGGCTGGCATGTTTCAGCATCTGGAGCAGGGCTTAATCAATATTGGTTTTATTGATCCGGCTAATCCCAAAAAATTAATGTCAAGATTGAAGCGTTTGTTGTCGAGAACTCAACTTGAAACTGAGGAAGTGAATATTTTTCGCGGCATTG
>CAIWPG010000187.1 GCA_903914535.1 uncultured Oxalobacteraceae bacterium | reverse complement strand
TTAGATCTGTATATTTTATTTCACAAAAGACAAGTGACAGGTAGCCTAACATAGGGGGATAATACGCCTTTAAATTATCTGGCAATGCTTCCACCAGAGCGTAATCGCTCACGCCCATGGGTTTATTCATATCACGCAAGGCAAACTCTACCTCGATATTATTTTTGTCGCGACATAGCAGCAGACCAATGCCGGGCTGGTCGTCGTCGCGTTTGAGCAGACTGTCTTCAGAAAAAGCTTCTCGCCTTGTCGATCATCCTGGCCTTGGCCGCCTTGATCGAGTAAATAACCCGATCAAAAAATCAGGTCAAATTTGGCATCAAAAAACAGGTTTTGCGGAGCAAAATTTTAGGAGAACCGGCCGGAAAGCCGCACAGAGACTGGAGCGGGTGAAGGGAATCGAACCCTCGTCGTAAGCTTGGGAAGCTTCTGCTCTACCATTGAGCTACACCCGCGAGACGGTCATTCTACGTGGTTTTATAGTCGTTTGGCAATGACCATGATGAATCCCCATGCAACAAATCCGACAATTCATAAAAACACACAGGAGCGATCGGATGTTTCCTGATTTTGAACATGGTATAGTTGCGCACCTTAAGCTAAAAAATCACAAGGCACGGCCAACATGAATGAATTAGTTCACTCCCCCTTTGCTGCTGGCCACAATCATGTATTTTTGGGTGCCGGACACGATAGTAACGGACGGAAAACATGGGCTGTTATCGTGCTTTGCAGCATAATGATGATCGCTGAAATTATCGGCGGCAGCCTGTTTGGTTCACTCGCGCTCGTTGCTGATGGTTTACACATGTCAACCCATGCCGGTGCCATGCTGATAGCAGCACTCGCTTACAGTTATGCGCGCAAACACGCCAACGACCCGCAATTTGTCTTTGGTACCGGAAAACTGGGTGATCTGGCTGGCTTTACCAGCGCCATCATCCTGGCAATGATCGCCCTACTAATAGGCTACGAAGCCATTGCCCGCCTGCTCTCTCCGGTACCCATTCATTTTACCGAAGCCATCTGGATTGCTGTGGTCGGCCTTTTCGTTAACATCGCCAGCGCCTGGCTGTTGAGTGGTGATGAACACCATCATGGACACAGTCACGGGCATAGCCACGGACATGATCACGGACACTCGCATGAAGAACACCTGCATGACGATGAAGTGCGCCACATCAGCACTCCTGCAGGAGAGTTCGCTCTCTCAGTTTTTGAAGAAGGGGTTCCTCCGGTATTTCGTCTGCACACCCCCAGGCATACACGCCTCTCAGTACAAGAAATAACGGCAATAACAATACGTCCCGACGGCGCACAACAAACTTTTAGTTTTGCACAAAAATCTGGCTATCTGGAATCAACAAGCACTATTCCGGAACCCCACGCATTTCAGGTACGAATTACACTACAACAAGCTGAATATAGTGTCGAATTTACAGAACATGACCACGCTCATGACGATCACACCGCAGATACCCGCGATCACAATATGCGCGCCGCCTATATTCACGTCATTGCCGATGCCGCCGTATCGGTATTAGCCATTATCGGCTTAATGCTGGCAAAAACGTTTGGCTGGTTATGGATGGATCCGCTTGCAGGTATCGTCGGCGCACTGGTGATTGCCAACTGGTCTTACGGACTTATCCGGGATACCGGTGCCATATTAGTCGACCGTAGCCCGGACACCGGCATGATCAACAAAGTACGTTCCATTGTCACCGCCACAGGCGATCAATTAATAGATCTGCACGTATGGCGTCTTGGCCCAGGTCACTTTGGTGCCGTCGTATCTGTCATTAGCAATGAGCCTCAACGCGGACCAGGCTATTACCATACCGCACTGCAAAATATGAATGGCTTATCCCACCTTACTGTCGAGGTGCATACTGCTGAGAGTGTCAGGCTGTAGCTTACAGACAGGCACAACCGGCAACGAATACAACGTAACGCCAGCTACTTAAAAAGTATTAATAAAAATATGCAATAACAAAATTATATTGCATATTTTTACCAATACAGATCATAACTTTACAAATTATCTTCGAAAAATTTCCAATCGAAAACTATATCA
>CAIWPG010000186.1 GCA_903914535.1 uncultured Oxalobacteraceae bacterium | reverse complement strand
CAATGCAGATGAAGCTAATAAACTGACTGAAGAACGCCTGTCACCGGCGCTTGATGCCTACCTTGTCGCCATCCAAAAATTAGTTGATCTTCAAAATGAAGAAATCATTACAAACACGGCAAATGTCACCAAGCAATTTTCAGGCGCACAAGTTGTTTTAGGCACAATATTAGGACTGGCGTTGCTGATCAGCGTAATTTTTACTTATTGGATCAGTAAATCTATTACCGAGCCGCTAAAACAAGCGATCAATATAGCCCGGATAGTCTCAAACGGTAATTTAACCAGTCACATTACAGCACAAGGCCGGGATGAAGTCAGTCAGCTGTTACAGGCACTAAAATCGATGACCATCAGCCTGGCAAAAATCGTCACCGAAGTCCGGACCAGTTCTGAAACCATCGCTACTGCATCAAGCCAGATCACTGCAGGTAACCTTGACTTATCCGCAAGGACAGAACAGCAGGCAGGCTCGGTCGAAGAGACTGCTGCAACGATGGAACAACTGACATCAACAGTGAAACACAATTCTGAGAATGCATATCAGGCCAACGCGCTGGCAATCACAGCCTCCGAAGTTGCCGTAAAAGGCGGCATGGTGGTATCACAGGCCGTGGTCACCATGGAGTCAATCAATGCTTCTTCCAAAAAAATTGTCGATATCATCAGTGTGATTGATGGTATCGCATTCCAAACTAATATCCTGGCATTAAATGCCGCAGTAGAAGCGGCACGCGCCGGTGAACAGGGACGTGGTTTTGCTGTCGTTGCAACAGAAGTGCGTAGTCTGGCTCAACGGTCGGCCTCAGCCGCGAAAGAAATCAAAATACTGATTGATAATTCGGTACAACAAGTCGAGGTAGGTGCCAGGCTGGTCAATCAGGCTGGCACCACCATGAACGACATTGTGAACAGCGTCAAAAAAGTAACGGATCTCATCGGCGAAATTACCGTTGCAGGTAATGAACAGACCGCCGGAATCAATCAGGTCAATGAAGCCATGACCCAATTGGATGAAATGACCCAGCAAAATGCGGCACTGGTAGAACAAGCAACCGCAGCAGCACAATCGATGCATGAACAAACATCCGGCCTGGTGCAAATGGTCAGTGTGTTTTCTCTGGATAAGCGTGCTGCACCCCGCGTTGCATTACAAGTTCCGGCACAACTAAGTTCAGAAGGAAAAGTGTTGGTAAATACCATGACCCTGGATGTTTCCACCTCTGGCATCCGGGTGGCGACACCACGACCACTTGAGGCAGGGCATCCTTATGAAATCTCGTTTTATGTGCCGGTGAATGGCAATAACAGCGCGGTAAATGTCATTGCACAAGTCGTCTACTGTGTCAAAAGCGTCAATCATGATTATATGGTTGGTATGCAATTCACCGAAGAGAACGCCTGTTCCGACATTGACAAGCTGGCCAAATTTACCGATACCGGTGAAGCAGCATAACCGGCCTGACAGTCGCACAGCAGAAATTACGCATTACGGATTCATTAAATACGACACATGATCTAAGCACCACTATTACTTAAGACCTGTTTATTCATTTTATGAGCAACGCAAAACATATTTCAGAAACACCGGCAACCCAGTACTTGCGCAAGCAAAAAATCAGTTTTACCGAGCATCCTTATCACTATGAAGAACATGGCGGCACGCAGGTATCTGCCCGTGAACTGGGTGTTGATGAGCATTGTGTCGTAAAAACGCTGGTCATGCAAAATGAAGCAAATAAACCCTTAATCGTCTTAATGCACGGCGACTGTACGGTATCAACTAAAAATCTGGCACGCCAGATCGGCTGCAAAAGCATTTCACCCTGCACGCCGGAAATGGCACAACGGCATACCGCTTACCAGGTCGGAGGCACCTCACCCTTCGGCACCAAAAAAATCATGCCGGTTTATATAGAAAGCTCGATTCTGAACCTGGAAAAAATATACATTAACGGTGGCCGGCGTGGCTACCTGGTCGGCATCGCACCACAGATTATTACGGAAGCATTGAAGGCCGTAGCGGTAGATTGTGCGTTAAAACAGTAGGCCGGGATACCAGTCCCAACCTACATCCCGGCGCACGATTATCTCTGATCTGCGACTTATTTAATAACTTGCAGCATGAGTTTGCCGATGTGGGTGCTGGCTTCCATAACGGTATGCGCCTGACACGCGTCTTCCAGCGCGAAGGTTTGATGTATGACCGGCTTGATTTTTCCGGATACCAGCAAAGGCCAGATTTTTTCTTGCAGTTGCACGGCGATAGCATGTTTAAATGCGGTTGGGCGGGTGCGCAAGGTCGACCCTGTCACGGTCAGACGGCGACGCAAAATTGCCCCCATGTCCAGCTGCGCTTTAGTTCCCCCCAATAACGCGATCACGACAATACGTCCGTCGTCTGCCAGGCATGATAATTCGCGGTTGACGTAATCACCGGCGACCATATCCAGTATCACATCCACACCACGATTAGCCGTTAAGGCTTTTACTTCTGCGGCAAAATCATGCGTACGGTAATTGATTCCGCGCGCAGCACCCAAATCTTCACATGCACGGCACTTATCATCGCTCCCGGCCGTCGCGTATACCGTGTGTCCCAGTGCGGCGGCAATTTGTATGGCTGTCACACCGATGCCGCTGGTACCACCCTGCACCAGCAAGCTTTCTCCCGGAATCAGACCGGCGCGATCAAACACATTACTCCACACCGTAAAAAAGTTTTCCGGTAATGACGCGGCTTCAAGCGCGGTTAATCCGGCAGGAACAGGCAGACATTGTGCCAGAGGAGCTGCACAATATTCGGCATAGCCGCCACCGGCAACCAATGCACACACCAGATCTCCCGGCGCAAAGCCGGAGCCGCTCAGATCACCCGCAACGATTTCACCGGCCACTTCCAGTCCGGGAATATCTGACTCGCCGGGCGGCGGCGGATAACTCCCTTTACGCTGAAATACATCCGGACGGTTGATCCCTGCCGCATGGACTTTAATCAGGACCTCTCCCTGACGCAATACCGGCAGAGCACGCTCACACACACGCAATACCTCAGGACCACCCGGGGTGGCAATTTCAATGGCTTTCATCATCATTTTTCCTAATCAGTCAGGACTTACGCAACAATAAAAAAAACGCGCATACCCTTCTCCGGTATGCGCGTTTTTTATTCAGACAGACAGACAACAGCATAGTGTCAGTCAACAGATTACTGTGCCGGAACACCTTCAACTTCAGCAGCAGCGGCCGCTTTCATGGACAATTTCAAACGACCGCGGTCATCTGTTTCCAGTACTTTAACACGTACCACCTGACCTTCTTTCAGGTAATCAGCAACAGCATTGACGCGTTCATTAGCGATTTGGCTAATGTGCAGCAAACCATCTTTACCTGGAAGAATTTGTACAATCGCGCCGAAATCAAGCAATTTCAGTACGGTACCTTCATAGATTTTACCGACTTCAACTTCAGCAGTAATTTCCTGGATGCGGCGACGGGCTTCCTGACCGGCAGCAGCATCGACGGAGGCAATGGTGACCACGCCTTCATCACTGATATCGATTTGCGTACCGGTTTCTTCAGTCAGCGCACGAATAACCGCGCCGCCTTTACCGATCACGTCACGGATTTTTTCAGGGTTGATTTTAATAGTGATCAGACGTGGTGCAAAGTCAGACAACTCGCCTTTACCCATAGGGACGGCTGTTTCCATTTTTTCCAGAATATGCAAACGGCCTTCTTTAGCCTGAGCCAAAGCAACTTGCATAATTTCTTTAGTAATACCCTGGATTTTGATATCCATTTGCAATGCTGTAATACCATTGGCAGTACCGGCAACTTTAAAGTCCATATCGCCTAAGTGATCTTCATCACCCAGGATATCGGTCAACACGGCAAATTTGTTACCGTCTTTGATCAGACCCATCGCGATACCGGCAACGTGTGCTTTCATCGGCACACCGGCATCCATCAATGCCAGACAACCACCGCAAACCGATGCCATGGAAGAAGAACCGTTAGATTCGGTAATTTCAGAAACCAGACGTACCGAGTAGCTGAAATCAGCGACATCAGGCAATGCAGCTTCCAACGCACGTTTAGCCAGACGACCATGACCAATTTCACGGCGTTTAGGGCTGCCGACGCGACCTGTTTCACCGGTAGCAAACGGAGGCATGTTGTAATGCAACATGAAGCGGTCTGAATATTCACCCATCAGGGCATCAATTTTTTGTTCGTCGCGTGAAGTACCCAAAGTAGCAATAACCAGGGCCTGTGTTTCACCACGGGTGAACAATGCCGTACCATGCGTGCGCGGCAATACGCCGGTACGAATGGAAATAGGACGTACAGTACGGGTATCACGACCATCGATACGTGGTTCACCATCCAGAATCTGGGAACGTACAATTTTCGCTTCCAGATCAAAAATGATGTTACCCAGTTCCGCTGCGTCGGTGATTTGCTCACCTAGTGCGGCACTGACAGTAGCAGTAGCAGCCTTCAGCTTCGCGGTACGGGCTTGTTTTTCTTTAATTTGATACGCTTCACGCAATAAAGGCTCAGCGACTGCGGTAACGGCAGCGATCAGTGTATCGTTTTTCGGTGCCGGTGCCCATTCAACTTCAGGCTTGCCGCCCTGCTCAACCAAATCATGAATCGCATCAATAACCACACGCATTTCTGTGTGACCAAATACCACACCGCCCAGCATAATTTCTTCTGACAATTGCTTAGCGTCAGATTCCACCATCAACACAGCGGATTCTGTACCGGCAACAACCAGATCCATTTGTGATGTTTTTAATTGGCTGGCAGTTGGATTCAATACATACTGACCATCGATATAACCAACACGGGCAGCACCTAAAGGACCATTAAACGGAATACCTGCAACGCATAATGCAGCAGAAGCGCCTATCATGGCGGCGATATCAGGATCAATTTCCGGATTAACGGACAGGACGTGAATCACGACCTGCACTTCATTAAGGTAACCTTCCGGGAACAATGGACGAATCGGACGATCGATCAAACGTGATGTCAGTGTTTCTTTTTCTGATGGACGGCCTTCACGTTTGAAGAAACCGCCGGGAATACGGCCTGCTGCGTACGTTTTTTCTAAATAATCAACTGTCAGCGGAAAAAAATCCTGACCTGGCTTGGCATCT
The DNA here is from genome assembly GCA_903914535.1 of uncultured Oxalobacteraceae bacterium. Taxonomy (GTDB): domain Bacteria; phylum Pseudomonadota; class Gammaproteobacteria; order Burkholderiales; family Burkholderiaceae_D; genus Solimicrobium. The sequence continues at coordinate 235 of CAIWPG010000186.1, read as the reverse complement.
TTACGTGCCACAACAGTTGCTAAAACAACTGTATCTTCCACGGAAACCATAACTGCACCAGTGGCTTGACGCGCTATTTCGCCTGTTTCCAGAGTAACTTGATGTTGACCATACTGGAAAGTTTTCGTAACTTTATTAAACACAATGTGTCCTTTCTAATTGTCCCTGCTATGCCGACAGAATTTCAGGTGCTGTCGTTCACCTCACAACCGGCCACACTCACAACCATGACCGT
>CAIWPG010000185.1 GCA_903914535.1 uncultured Oxalobacteraceae bacterium | reverse complement strand
TCATTATCTTCCGAATTGATACCGGTATTGCCGATATGCGGATAAGTTAAGGTAACGATCTGACGGCTGTAACTTGGGTCAGTCAGAATTTCCTGGTAACCGGTCATGGACGTGTTAAAAACTACTTCACCGGAAGTATGGCCGGAAGCGCCAATTGAATAACCATGAAAAAGGGTGCCGTCTGCAAGTGCAAGTATGGCTGGAGATTCCAAGCCTGGGCGTAAGGACTGCGGAAATGGCAGCAAGGGTAACTCCTGAGTTGTTACCGCCGCTGCGACCATTCTGCCAAAACCGCACACAGTTCTCACCCTCAACGGGGCGTTAGTGCGGCTTTATCAAAAAGATGTGGAAGAGGGTATGCGCTATGCGGCGGGATTAAATTAGATAAACCCTACAATTATAGAGCAAACCACCCTTCTCGGCTAGCCACTTTACTCAAATACCCAATAAAATGACCGTAGCAGACCAGACAAACTGATCATAATTCGGCGAAAGAGTGCATTAGCATTCTATTTGCAGGTGCAAACAAAATACTAACGCACACAATGCACGCCTGATGGCAGCAATCAGGGCCAGTTTACGCATTCTGCAATGCGCTTTACTTACAATTCACGTGCAATTTACCTGAAGATTACAGACCAAGCGCAGCAATACCGGCTTTAGCGATTTGCGCATCTTCACCCGACTTAACACCGGAGACACCCACCGCACCAACACAATAACCATTCACCATTACAGGAACACCACCTTCAAGCATACCTTCAATCAGAGGCGCGCTCAAAAATGAAAAGCGACCGTTATTGATCACATCTTCATAAATTTTTGATTCACGGCAGCCTAAGGCGGCAGTACGTGCTTTTGCAGGTGCAATATGTGCTGAAACCGGCGCTACGCCATCCAGACGTTGCAACCACAATAAATGACCGCCATCATCAACAATCGCGATCACCACCGGCCAGTTATTCGCCAGAGCTTCTGCTTCTGCTGCTGCAGCAATTTTCTTTACATCTTCAAGCATCATTACAGGTTTTGTTTGCATGTTCATTCCAAAAAAAGAGTCAGGGCGCTATTGTACGCGCTAACGCGATCAGGCAACATACCGCCAAAATAGTTCCAAAAAGAAATTATTACAATTTTTTTTTGACACGAAGCAGGTATTCACTTACATTTCATGAACACTTCAGGCAAAACATTACACAATGATAATAAAATCAATTTTACGTAACTTGCTTATCGCCACAGCGCTTTGTGCTGCCGTTCCGGCCTGGTGCACAGATGCTGCGGCACCGGATCAGCTCACTGTACAAACGACTGTACAAACAACGGTAATGACCCGCATCCAGGAAATCAAGGATCGTGCGTCTAACCTGGTGACCAAAGCAGTCGACTTTATCGGTACCCGCTATCAGCGCGGGGGAAATAATGTAGAACAGGGGCTGGATTGCAGCGGACTGGTCAGACTGGTTTTTAAAGACGCGCTTAACGTCAATCTGCCACGCACTGCCGCAGAAATAAGCCGCACCGGTGAAAAAATTGACCCCAGCGAACTACAGCCCGGCGACCTGGTTTTTTATAACACTTTAAAACGCGGCTTTTCCCATGTCGGCATTTATTTAGGCGATAACAAGTTCATCCATTCACCCTCCGCAGGAGGACAGGTACGGATAGAAAGCATGGAACTGGCCTACTGGAAAAAACGCTTTAACGGCGCACGCCGGATTAACGAAGACGACCACCACTAATACGTCGGCAAGCCATTCTCAGTACAACGGCGGGCAGCAAAAAACTAATTTTGCTGCATCGCCTTTAACTTTCTTTTAATTTCCGGCATCATCAGCATGGTGGCCTGCTCGCCTGCGAGTATGGCAAGACTTCTCCCGTTAAAATCACTGCCTTTCATCCCGGCCAGTTCAGGACGGATAATGATATCGGCCGTTTTTAACTCATGCTGATTAATTGTCTGTCCCATAATAGAAAACGTTTGCATAATAACACCAAGCGAACTGGATGCAGCATCGCCATCCGGCGCAGCTGAAATATTTACTGCAATCACAAATTCAGCCCCCATATCTCGTGCAAATTTAACCGGAACCGGAGCAACCAGACCACCGTCCACATAAGTGCGGTCACCGATTTTAACCGGCTGAAATACACCGGGAACCGCAGAAGAAGCACGTACAGCGATACCAGTATTCCCGCGTTGAAACAAAATAGGCTGGCCGGAAATCAAATCGGTAGCCACTGCGCCAAACGGTTTTTTTAATTTTTCAATCGGTACCTGATTAACAGAATTGTTAACGTAATTTTGTAAAGCATCCCCTTTAAGTACGCCGGTATTTTTAGTAAAAAAGGGAATCGTCCAGTCGGAAATGGTCGTCTCATCCATACCCAGGGCCAGGCGCTGCAATGCAAAACCATTGTTGCCTGCTGCATAAAGCGCACCCACCACACTGCCGGCACTGGTACCGGTAACGATATCGACTTCAATACCTTGCGACTCCAGAGCTTTAATCACGCCCACATGCGCAAAGCCGCGGGCAGCACCGCCGCCTAGTGCCAGACCAACTTTAATATGACGATGCAGCACCGCCTGTGGCAACAGCGCGCCCGACTCAGGCGTTTTACATCCAAAAAGGGAGGCACTGAACAACAAACCGAGTAAAACGCGAGGGAATAAACGAATACCTTGAATAGACATAGACATAAAAAAACAGAACACCATCATCAGGAAAGCGCAAAGTATAACCAGAATCGTGATTCCATGTATCACTTTAGCCCCGTGCTACCCGGATTGTCCCGGCTGCGCCAGTGCCGGCTCCGTATCAGGCACCTGATCAGACACATCACGGCTCAAGCCATGAAAAAATGCCTCGACCACAGCTAAATCACGGGTACGGGTAAACGAAGGCATACTTTGCCAGACACGCTTTCCGTAAGGCTTAGAAATAACACGCGGATCACACAGCATCAGCACCCCACGATCCGTCTCATCCCGGATCAGACGCCCCGCGCCCTGCTTTAAATTAATAATAGCTTCGGGTAACTGATGATGCACGAAACCGTTCAGGCCTTTTTTCTCCATCGCAGTAATGCGCGCCGATAAAACCGGATCATCAGGCGGAGAGAATGGTAATTTATCAATAATAACCAGTGACAATGCTTCGCCACGCACATCAATGCCTTCCCAAAAACTCTGGCTGCCAACCAGCACGCCATTACCGGAGGCCCGAAATTTATCCAGCAATTCAGTGCGCCCGGACTCGCCCTGCACAAACAGAGGGAACGGCAAATTACGCTGCTCAAATTCATCGCGTAACCGTTGCGCACATTGTTTTACCGCACGCAAAGTCGTACACAGTAAAAAAGTTCGTCCGCCTGCTGCCATAATCACGGGCAGCGCGGCATCGATAACGGCATCGGTATAGCTAAACGAATTAGGTTCAGGCATCCCCGCAGGCACGTATAGCAAGCCTTGTGCTGCATAGTCAAAGGGACTGGGCCAGCTAACCGATTTTTCATCCCACAGACCCATTTGCGCAATATAGTGTGAAAAATCATTTTTCACTGCCAGTGTAGCAGAGGTAAATATCCATGCTCGTGCAGAGCCTTCGCGCTGCTTATTAAAGATCGGGGCAATGGATAACGGTGTGCGATGTAACTGCAAGGCACTTGAAAATGCTTCAATCCAAAGCACACAATCCTGCCCTTCCAAGACACTTCCTGCTGCCGGACTTTCTTCACCCCAGGCAGATAACTGCTCTGACAGGGCTAATGCACGCAAGCGGCATTGCTCTATAGTTTCTGCACGCTCAGCCTGTTTTTCCAACACAGCCAGGACTAGCTGCAATTTGTCTTTTAACGTATCCAGCGCAGGAAAAAAATCACTGGAAGACGCAATTTGCGCCAGTGCCAGACGGGTAGGCTCTTGCGGAAAGCACAAACGCAGGTCACGCACGGACTTCTCCAGCGGCGACACCAGACTCAGCCATTCAGCACCGTCGCGGGCATGTGACAAACCCTCTGCCTGAACATCACGACACAATTCCAGCATCTGGGTCGTTGATATAGTTTCACCAAAAAACAGCGTAGCCGTATCCGGCAACTGATGTGCCTCATCAAAAATAATCGTATTCGCTGAAGGCAGCAACTCAGCCACACCGGTGTCTTTTAAGGCCACATCTGCAAAAAACAAATGGTGATTAACCACAACCACATCTGCTTTTTGCGCTTCCTTACGCGCCTTCATCACAAAACACTCCTGGTAATACTGACACTCGGAGCCAAGACAGTTTTCCCGGGTTGATGTGACCAGGTTCCAGATAGCCGCCGTTTCCGGCACTTTAGCTAATTCGGCTTTATCGCCACTGCCGGTCGTTTTTATAAATCGTGAAATATCACGCAGATAAGTGACATCTTCACGCGAAGTCATACGCCCGTTTTGCTGCGTGCGCTCCAGATGAAAATGACACAAATAATTGGCGCGCCCTTTTAACAAAGCGACAGAAACCGGGACATTGAGCGCTTTTCGTATCGCCGGTATATCTCTTGAAAACAATTGGTCCTGTAAATTTTTGGTGCCGGTAGAAACAATGACCTTCCCGCCCCATAACAAGGCGGGCGCCAGATAAGCAAAGGTTTTTCCTGTACCGGTTCCGGCTTCGGCAATCAGGGTAGTTTGCCCCACAATAGCACTGGCAATCGCCTTCGCCATTTCAACCTGCGCATGCCGCGGCCGGTAACCGGACACAGCCGAGCCCAATTGCCCGGCCGGACCAAAAAGCTGCTCAATTTCAGCATCATGTATATCAACTGCAACGGCGGCATCAACCGTATCTAAAGGCGGTGTTATCTCGGTCAAAATCAACTTTGTATAAAAAATTTAATCAAAACTTCTGCAGGCTGTCATTTTACCTCTGAATGGTGGAATTAACGGCGGAATCAATATACGATACCTTATGCTGGCACATCAGGAATTAATTGCATTTTCAATAATTTCACATAATCTTTTAATTGCAATTTTCTCTTCTTCAAGCGCCGCAATTGCAACTCATCAGCATGCCCCGCCAAAACCAGTGCCTTAATAACAACATCCAAATCACGATGCTCCACTTCAAGCAATGTAATACGATGCTGGATTTCCGAACGTTCGCCCATAAATTTCCGAAAAAAAAGTTAACATCAATAATTATTGTGATTTTTGCGTGCGACCAATACCAGTAATAGCTTAAAATACAAGTCTATTGCTACATCGCAATTTAGCATATCCCGGTTCAGAACATACCAGCGGTAAATAACCATTCTCAACCGGTATGCGACTTCACCATGCCAACATCATGATACAAAGCAGTTAAATATAGCAAGATTTATGTCACTTAACACGAGTTTAATCGACACAGAGATATGAGCCACTATAAGATTATCGCCAGCACCGGACAAAATATCGGAGACAGACAGGAACAGCAAGACAGAATCGCGATTTTTTCTGCACCTAAGGCTGCAGGCTATATGATGGCGGTACTGGCAGATGGTCTGGGCGGAAAAAGTGGCGGTGCGCTGGCAGCAGAACTAGTCATTTTTACAGCAAAAGCG
>CAIWPG010000184.1 GCA_903914535.1 uncultured Oxalobacteraceae bacterium | reverse complement strand
TGGTGGAGCCTGATAACCGGCATCACCGCCTTATTACTTATATCCGGGTTCAAACGCTACACCAGGCTGCCCGCGGCATTTATCGTACTCGCACTCGGAATAGGATTAGCCTACCATGTAAATTTAACCGCTTTGCACATTGCAACAGTAGGCAAAATCAGCTTATCCGCCCCACACCCGGAACTGCCGCAATTAAGCATGCAGCAATGGCTGAATGCAGGCGAACTGGCAGGAGGACTACTCGTCATTATTTTTGCCGAATCCTGGGGCAGCATACGCAGCCTGGCTCTGCGCCACGGCGATCAGGTAGAACCTAACCGGGAACTCCTTGCCCTGGGAACCGCCAACCTGGTATCCGGACTAATCCAGGGCATGCCGGTGGGAGCCGGTTTTTCTGCCAGCAGTGCCAATGAAGCCGCCGGGGCACAAAGCAAACTATCCGGCATAGTGGCCGCCATTGTAGTGCTGTTGCTTGCTATCTTCGGGCAATCCTTAATTGCACACATTCCCGAACCCGTGCTGGCAGCAGCAGTTATCGGCGCTTTACTACACTCGCTCAATCCGCGACCGATATTGCTGTTATGGAAGCTAAACCGCGACCAGTATCTGGCTCTCGCCGCGCTGACGGCGGTACTGTTTTTCGGTGTACTGCACGGAATGCTCATTGCCGTCGGTTTATCGGTCGCCTCCGCCATCCGCACCTTCAGCCAGCCGGTTGTACGCGAATTAACCGAACTGGACAGCACCCGCAACTATGTAGACAGAGCCAACCACCCTGATGCACTGCCACATCCGCACATTTTAATTTTACGCCCGGAAGAACCCCTGTTTTTTGCCAGCGCGGAAGGCGTTCTGGATGAAATAAAACGAACCCTCAGCACCCGCAGCGACTGCAAAGTTGTCATCCTTAGCCTGGAGCAAAGCGGCGACCTGGACAGCAGCGCCACAGAAAACCTGATTGAATTGCATCAGTACCTGCAACAACTGGGAGTCACCCTGTTATTGGCTCGCGTCAAGGATACTGTGCGCGAACTGTTACTGCGTACTGCACCGGAAACCTTCGGGCACTCGCTTTTCTGGAGCGTTGCTGACGCAGCCTCCGAAGCACAGTTACGCCTGCCCCAACCTTAAACTGTATAGCCCTGTCAGTGATATGAATAACTATAAACCCGGCCAGTCAACCATTGTCCCCACTCCTGATTTTCAACAACTTAGCCCGGAATGCGTACTTGATGCAGCCGAAGGCTTAGGTTATCCCGTCAATGGACGCCTGTTAGCCCTGAATAGCTATGAAAACCGCGTATATCAGCTGGGAATAGAGGATGCACAGCCCATTATCGCCAAATTTTACCGTCCGGGACGCTGGACTGACGCAGGCATCCTGGAAGAACACCATTTTGTTGAGGAACTGGCAGAACGTGAAATACCCGTGGTTGCTGCACTGACCTTACAAGGCAGCTCACTGCATCACTTTAACGGCTACCGCTTCGCCTTATTTCCCCGTCATGCCGGGCGGGCACCTGAACTGGACCATCCTGGCATACTGGAATGGCTGGGACGTTTTATCGGTCGTATCCATGCGGTCGGCGCATTATCCGCCTATACCCGGCGCCCCGCGATCACACCTGACAGTTTTGGTATTGCAGCACGCGATTTTCTGATTGAGCATAACTTTATTCCACCGGATTTACTCGACGCCTACAAAACTACTGTCGCATCCGTACTCGATGGCGTAGCACGTTGTTTTGAACGGGCAGGAAACACACCGCAAATCAGGCTGCACGGCGACTGCCACCTGGGCAATGTCTTATGGACGGAAGCAGGGCCGCATTTTGTTGATTTTGACGACAGTCGCACCGGCCCGGCCATGCAAGATTTATGGATGTTGTTATCCGGATCGCGCCAGGAAATGAGCCTGCAATTAGGCGACATTCTGGCCGGTTACGAGGATTTTCATGATTTCGACCCGCGCCAGTGCCACCTGATTGAAGCCTTACGCAGTTTACGATTGCTGCATTACTCTGCCTGGCTGGCGCAACGCTGGGATGATCCTGCCTTCAAAATTGCATTTCCCTGGTTTAACACCCAACATTACTGGCAAAACAGGATTCTTGAACTGCGCGAACAATGCAGCCTGATGAACGAAGCAGCACTGTGGCACGATTAAATGAACAGACTAAATACATAAAAAACCAAAAATGATAACAAAAAGCATCAAAATCACCAGCAATATCAATAAATTACCAGACACATCACCTGAAACCGGACCATTTTCATTAAGATCGTGTTATTTCGCAAAATAAATTCCACAAACTGGCTGTTTTTTTGCTAGCATTGGCGGCTAAATTTAGTGAAGATGATGGTTTGTTACAAATTATTACAATACTATACATTGACATAAAAAGAGACCGGTCTCGCTATCGGGAGACCACCGGACTCAACAGTTTTATAAATACAACTCCGTCTGAACGATGTACGTTTCGCCTGTTTTTTACCGCTGTAAATAACTGATTGCAGCAGTTCCCCGGCAGACGAAATTTTTATTCGCTCAGTCATTTTTGCCTTGAGAACTACAGTCCGACAGACTGAAGATCGACAGGCTTCGCTGCCGGCCCGGGCGATTTTTGATACTCAACTCATTTGTACAAAATGAATTTTACTGCTGCAGCGCATGGCTACTGATAAAGAACTATCCGACTTCCTCGAAAGTGTGGAGCGACGCGCCTTTAAGCAGGCAGTGTACGCTGTACGCAACGACGAATCTGCATTGGATATCGTGCAAGATGCCATGATCAAACTGGCCGAAAAATACGGTGATAAACCGGCAGCGGAAATTCCGCTCCTTTTTCAACGTATATTGCAAAATACTATTCTTGATTTTTTTCGCAGAGAAAAGGTGCGCACCACCTGGGTCAGCTTATTTTCAGGCATGACAAGCCGAAAAGACGGAAACGATGACTTTGATATACTTGAAAATTTTGAATCAGAAGAAGGTAGCCAGGCCTCCGAATCCAGCGCAGACAAAGTAGAGCGGGAACAAACTCTGGCTATCCTTGACCAGGAAATACAAAAGCTTCCGGCACGTCAACGGGAAGCCTTCCTCATGCGTTATTGGGAGGACATGGACGTAGCAGAGACGGCAAATACCATGGGTTGTTCCGAAGGCAGCGTTAAAACGCATTGCTCGAGGGCTACGCATGCGCTTGCAAAATCGCTCAAGGCAATAGGAATTAGCTTATGAAAAATAATTACACATCAACACCACCTCTCACCGAATTGGAGTTCGCCTATGAAGTACGGCGCGCTCTGGATGAGAGTGTTGCAGTTTTGCCTGCACATACACGCGAACGCTTAATTGCGGCTCGCAGGCTGGCTGTTTCACACAAAAAGTCCGAAGCTCACGAATTTATTTTTGTACAAACCAGCGGACTGGCAGGTTATTCCGGCAGCCATTTTACTAATCCATTCAATGGCCGGATGTCCTGGTTAAAGCGTGCCGGCATGGTGATCCCTCTCCTGATTTTAGTTATTGGCTCTCTGAGTATTTACCAATATGAGCAGCAGCGTCGCATACACGCGTTAGCAGATATTGACGTTGCCGTGCTCACCGACGATTTACCGCTGAATGCTTATCTGGATCACGGATTTGATACTTACCTGAATAAACATGGAGAATAAGGGTGTGTAACCGGGTGACAGAGGCATTAAAACAACTGCGTGCGTTTTTGCACTGCGGTTTCATTTCAGCTATTCTGATAGCGTGCCTGAGTGCGGTCTCCGTCACCAGTTATGCCGCTGTAAGCAGCAATTCGCCAAATAAAAAAAATGACGATGCACCGTGGCTTTCTTTATCGGCACAGCAACGTCAGGCACTTGCTCCACTGGCAGAAGAATGGGGACGATTTGAGGCTGACGGCAAAAAGAAATGGCTTGAAATTGCTGACAAATTTCAGTCAATGAAACAGGTTGAACAAAAACGTGTGCAGGAAAAAATGCAAGCCTGGGTTAAACTTACCCCGGAGGAGCGCGTTGTTGCACGTGAAAATTATATACGTTCCAATAAACTCAAACCAGATCAACGCAATGAGAAATGGAAAGAATATCAGCAACTGACAGAAGCGCAGAAATCGCAACTGGCCAACCGTCCGGCCAAAAAGAAATTAATCACCAACCTGCCCAGCCCGGAAGAAAGCAAAGCACACCAGTTGCAGCCGCTGAAACCAACACGGCAACAGGGAAGCACAACACCTGTGACTCCGCCACAAACCGTACTGAATCCGGTACGCCCCGCAACACCGCAGGCAACAGGAGTCAGCACGGTTTTACCTGCCGATTCTGCAACGGCTTCTGGCATTTCCGTTCCCGTACCAGCCAGCATTTCTGCGCCTGCAAGCTTAACACCGGCAGTGCAAGCGCCCGCAGCCATACCACAGCCGCCACTAAAATAAGATACAGCAACCCTGACACGCTATTTTGCTTACTACCACCACAACCACTCCCCCGTTAAAACGCCGCCTTCTTTGCATGGCATATGAAGCTGTTGTGCTGTTCGGTATTTTTTTTACAGCAGATTTGCTGTTTGACCTGATCACACAAAGTAAAAATCCCCTGGAATTACGCACAATCCGACAACTCTATTTATTTATCGTTATCGGCGTTTACTTTACGTATTTCTGGGGACACGGCGGACAAACTCTGGCCATGAAAACCTGGCGCATCAAAGTTATCAGCACCTCAGGACAAGACATTAACTTTAAACAAGCCTGTGTACGTTATTGTTTATCCTGGATGTGGTTTTTACCTGCCCTGGCATGTAACTATTTTTTTGAAATAAAACAATGGCCGGGCGTCATTGTATTCGCTACAGGTATATGCCTGTGGGCACTCACTGCGCTGGCCGGCGATGATCAGCAATTTCTGCACGATACCATCGCTAAAACCAAATTAGTGACATTAGCCGCGCCGGCAATCTGATATAACGCTGCGCCAGACAGCATCTGCCCGGCGCAACAGACCATTATTGTCAGTGTGGTTTTGCGTGAGAAATGCCCATATTTTTATGCACTTTACGCAAACTTAACCACACCCCGGCAGCAATTACCGGCAGTAATACCCCGGTCACAAGATCAGGATTCACCGGAAAACCATACGCATGCAGTCCTTTGCTTATATAACCGAACAAACCTGCCGTATAGTAAGAAATCGCCACAACTGACAAGCCCTCTACCGATTGCTGCAAGCGTAATTGTTGCGCAGCACGCTTATTTAGCGACTGCAAAATTTTACGATTTTGCTGTTCCTGCACAATACCCACCCTGGTACGCAATAAATCATTAGAATGTGCAATCCGCTCAGCAAGTGATTCCTGGCGACGCGCAACCGACACACAGGTATTCATCGCTGGAGCCAGGCGTCGCTCCATAAATTCGCCCACAGTTGGCACTCCTTCAATACGCGCTTCCCGCAATTCACCGATACGTGCATGCACCAGTCTGAAATAAGCCTGTGAAGCAGAAAAACGGTAACTATTATCCAGCGACAGCTTTTCTATACGCGCAGCCAGGCCAATAATTTGTTGCAGCACCGCCTGTTCTGTGTCGGCAGCATCGGGTAAATCATGCTCCGGCGTCGGCTCGACCCCGACCATCGTGGCCGTCAGCAATGCCAGTTCGCCTTCAATCTCGCTCAGCTTAGGTGCAGACTCCTGCGCATGCGGCAAGCCGAGCAAGGCCATCATGCGATAGGTTTCTATTTCCAGAACACGCTGAATCAGGCGTCCGGCCTGCTGCTCATGAAAACTCACATCACGCACCACAAAACGGCTGAATCCGTCCGGCTGAATCAAAAAATCGGTCCAGACTTCACCACCCTGCAAGGTCTGACATCCTACCAGTGTCGTATCGCCAAACATACGACGCATTTCCGATAACAGCGGCTCTGTCAGGGCCGAACCTTTATCCAGCACAACATGGGCAGCCACCATCACTTTACCCTGCAAACTTTGCAGCCACCCTTGCGGAATGTGTGCGAGTGGCACCTGGGCAAAAGCAGCCTCCAGATCCAGATTTTCTTCGTGGCTTTGCGCAAAGGTATAAGTAGAAAATTCCGTATGACATTCCCATTTCAGACGAAACCGGCCAAAATCATGGAAAAAATATTTAGCGTCAACCCCCGGTGCGGACACGCCAAAATAGGTACACAACGACAATAAAGTCTGATGCTGTGCCGCCGTCTGATCACTGAGAGCATTCGTATCAGCACGCGTATACACAGCCAGATGCGTCAGACTATCTGGTGCAGACAGCCGCAAAAACGGACGTGAATGCACCTCGGCAGCCAAAGGCACACGCAAAGGATGATTCATACTGGAATAGATGAGAGAAGACATAGGCAAGGCATCAATAAGTAGGTAAACAAGCCAGCAGCTGGCATAAAAAGGCATTGTCGGCAAATATAGCATGCCAATTCATTCGCCAATAAAAATACGCCGGAAAATCAACACAATGCCATGCCGTTTTAGCTGATATTTACTTTATTGCCCAACAATAGTGCCTATTTATTAATCAATTTGGCGCAGCCAATCTGATAATCTGGAGTAAAATAAAACGATAAAAACATAAACGAGATGACTATGCCGCAAAAATCCCCGCGCCGCACCCGTGAACGCATACTGGAATTAGCACTCAAGCTGTTCAACGAATTTGGTGAACCTAATATCACCACGACAGTCATTGCTGAAGAATTAGCTATTTCGCCTGGTAATCTGTATTATCACTTTAGAAATAAAGATGATATTGTCAATTCTATTTTTACGCAATTTGAAGAAGAAATCAGTAAAAAACTGGCCTTCCCCAAAGGCCGGCAAGCCAATGTTGACGACATCTGGCTCTATTTGCACCTGATGTACGAATTAATCTGGCGCTACCGTTTTTTTTACCGTGATTTAAACGATCTGCTGTCCCGTAACCGTAAGCTGGAATTAAATTTCAAACAAATTCTTGCACACAAAGTATGCGTGGCACACGAATTATGCGAAGGTCTGCGCAGTGACAATATGCTGGAAGCCAGCGATCTTGAAATCGATGCACTGTCAACTAATATGGTGGTACTGGCAACCTACTGGTTATCCTACGAATATGTGCGCAACCCGCGAAAGTATACTGAACAGGAAGCCATGTCAGACGCACTGGTACGCGGCTGCTATCAGGTGCTCATCCTTATCAGCCCCTATTTACGCGGTGAAACCAGTGTTCAGTTTCAAAAGAAAACCCAGGAATATCTGCTTAAACTAAAACACTGACAGGAATACCGCCGAATGAAATCCATCTGCGTTTACTGCGGTTCCGCAAGCGGTAATGCCCCCGTCTACACCAACGCCGCGCGTGAACTGGCCGTTACCCTGGTACAGCATAATCTGGCACTGGTGTATGGCGGCGGCAATATCGGCCTGATGGGCATTATTGCCGATGAAATGATGCGATTAGGTGGTGATGTCACCGGCATCATCCCGAAATCGCTGATGGATAAGGAAGTTGGCCACATGGGTTTAACGCGCCTGCATATTGTCAGGGATATGCACGAACGTAAGGCCATGATGGCAAATTTATCTGATGCTTTTATCGCTATGCCAGGCGGTCTGGGTACGCTGGAAGAATTATTTGAAATGCTCACCTGGTCACAGATCGGTCTGCACCGGAAGCCTGTGGGACTGCTTAATACAAATGGTTTTTATGACGGATTACTTCAATTTCTGAATTACACTGCACAACAGGGTTTTTTAAGGCCGGAACATCAGGCACTGCTGCTACACGCATCAGAAAGCAGTGAATTACTAAAACAGATTTACCAAAAAAATCCGCCCTGATACATAAGCAGATCAGGATAAGACAACAACTGCATTGACTTATCCATAATCTCTTCTTAAGCCCGTTTACGCATATCTGCATCTGCAGCCTGATGCACCAGTTCCCCCAGACGCTGTACGCCGCGAATTATTTCCGGTGTCCAGCCATTACAACAATTCAGCCGTAAATAATTAACGTATTTGCCTGAGCCGGAAAATAACTGACCCGGCATAAAAGCCACGCGCCGGGCAATCGCATATTCGTGCAATGCCATCGCATTCACCTGTTCAGGCAGCTGCACCCATAACACAAATCCGCCCTGCGGCTCTGAGACACGACATTCTGACGGAAAAAATGTTGCCACTCCATCCGACATGCGTGCAACCCGCTCTTCCATAGTGCGTCGCATTTTGCGCAACTGCTTATCATAGCTGCTGGTACCAATAAATTCGGCAAGCACCGCCTGAAAAAAAGGACTGGTCGCTCCGCTGGATATCGTCTTTAACAAACTCACCTGTTCTGTATACCTTCCCGCAACCACATAGCCCACACGTGCAGCCGGACTCACCGCCTTAGAAAATGAAGAACACATCATGACATGACCACTGGTGTCATAAGCTTTAATCGGCCATGGCCGATGCTGCGAAAAATGCAAATCGCTGTAAATATCATCTTCAATCAGGGGAATACCATGTTTGCTCAATAATTCTGCCACACGCTTTTTATTTGCCTCTGGCATCACACAACCCAGCGGATTATTCACATTAGGGATAAACAGGCAGGCTGTCACCAGACCGGCATCCAGTGCCAGCTCCAGGGCATCCACCGACAAACCGATACAGGGATCGGTCGGAATCTCCAGTGCCTTCAGCCCCATGCTTTCAATCAGCTGCAATAAAACAAAATACGTTGCCGACTCAATCGCAATGGTATCGCCCGGTTTGGTCACTGCACGTAAACAAAGTTGCAAGGCTTCAGTACATGAGGTAGTAACTACGATTTCTTCACCACTGATACTGCCCCAATCCAATGCACGGCGTATCACCTGCCGGATAAAATTAGGCTCGTTACTGCCATAACAACTGACGGTACTCAGCAGCTCAGGACTGCGCCGCACAATCGTCCCGACTAATTGCTGTATACGCCGGGTAGGCAATAATTCATCCGGTGGCCAGGCCGAACCCAGTTGCACCACGCCCGGCGCTTCATTCGCCTGACACACCCGCATCAGTGAATTAGTAATGCCCACGTAAAGCGGCTCTTTGGGATTTTCAACACTGGCTACTGTAGTCAGCTGATGTGCACGATGACGCACAAAATAGCCCGCCTGCGGCCTGGCATCAATCAATCCCCGGTCTTCCAGCAAACGCAATGCCTGCATCACGGTACTGATAGAAAGTCGTTTTTGGTCGGCTAAATGACGGATTGACGGCAGCCGTTCTCCCGGTGCGTAAATTCGTTCCGCAATCAAGCCGGCTAATTCGGTAGCAAGTTGTTCGTATAAGTTAATTTTCATAAGTGTTCAGTACTATGCCGCACAGTACACTTTACCTTAAAGATACAATTCGTAGTTTTTTACACCAGTACAGTTTGATTTTCAGGCCACTGTGATGGTCACAATATCGTTTTTTTGAGCCTGTTCTCAATTTACAAATACCTCTATTCTTGAGCTTCGACATTCTTTTAATCGTTAGGACATACCGGAGCAACACCATGGATACTATTCTTCCGCCAAACCAATTAGCGCTGACTGAAAATCACGTCGTGCGTCTTTATAAAGCTAAAGGCACACAAATCGCCTGTCTGGCGGGTGTGGTCTGGATTACCATCCATAACAGCGCCGAAGACATTATTTTAAAGCCCGGCGAGGGCTACACAATTCCGAATCAGGGGCTGGCATTAATGGAAGCTGCTACGTCAGCAGCCGCCCGTGTACGTATTACGCATGAAGAAACACCGGATGCATTTTTTTCCACGTGTTTTACACCGTATCACAAAAAAACGCCGGAACCCGTCACAATGCCTCATGTGCCACCTGACTCAGCACAAAATCGATATGTGTCTGCATGGCGTCACGCGCTTCTTCCGGCTGTTTTTCTAAAATAGCAATGCACACATTACGGTGATGTGTAAGCAGCAGGTCAGCAGTATAGTCATTTTGCTCGCGCAGGCCATTACCATTCGTGGTAATGTTCTCGCGCAGCACACTCACAATGCTGGACTGTAAATGTAAAAACATGGTGTTATGCGAAGCCCTGGCAATGGCTTCATGCAGCCGGGCATCTGCCCTGGCTTCACTGACTTTATCATCAATAGCACGAGCCTGTTCCAGCGCGGTTAATAAGGCCTGAATCTGATCACGGTCACTATCGTCTGCCCGTTGTGCCGCAAAATAAGCCGTCGCTCCCTCAAGCACCCGGCGAAATTCAAGTATATCGTTCAGCAAAGCAGGATGATCGGCGATCAGTTGTCCCCACGGCGAAAGAATCCCTTTACGAAGCTGATCCGTAACAAATACACCGGAACCCGGGCGGCTGCGCACCAGACCGCGCGCCGTCAGACGTTGTATTGCCTCACGTATGGTATTGCGGGCCACACCATACTGCTCCGCCAACACACGCTCGGCCGGCATACGTGTTCCCGCAGGTATGCTACCGTCTAATAAGGAAGCTTCCAGTGCTCGCATTACCGAATCCACCCTGCCCCGGGACTGTCTGCCAGTAGTCATTTTTTGTCTTCCATTATTCTTGTTTTGTGCAGAGCCTGTGTGAAGCAAACCGACCGCCTCACCACCGCCCTGAAGGGATAATTTTGCGCAAATAATATTGCGTCTGCATCGCATTTAAATTGGTACAACCAATTTGAATTTGGGTGCATACTCTGAAATTATGACACCAATAATAAAAAAGGAAAAAATAAATCTTTAGGACTTACGCAAAATTGTTCCGGTAATGTAATACAGGTACCGGGCTGTTTTCCGTAAGTCCTGATCTTAATACTAATGACCCGCCATATCCGGTGAGCCACCCCAGGAGTGAGACATGAAAAAAAGAATTTATCCCCCGGCACCTGAGCAAGTCTATTTGTTCGGCACTTGTCTGGTTGACCTGTTTGTCCCCGAAGCGGGACTGGATGCCGTACGACTGCTTGAGCGTGAAGGGATGACCGTCCACTTTCCTCAAGGTCAGAGCTGCTGCGGTCAACCCGCTTACACCAGCGGCAATCCTGAACAGGCACGCGCTGTCGCACGCGCACAGTTAGATTTATTTACTCAGCCATGGCCCGTCATTGTCCCATCCGGTTCATGCGCAGGCATGTTACGTCACCACTGGCCGGAATTATTTGCCGATGATCCGGTAGCGGGACCCAAAGCCCGTGCTTTGTCGGAACGCATTTATGAACTGACTGAATTCCTGGTACGGGTCTTAAACGTCAACTACCAGGATCAAATTCCCAATCAGCCGGCCAGTGAACGCGTGGTATTGCATACCTCATGCGGTGCACGCCGTGAAATGGGGACGCGGGTACATGGTGTTGAACTGCTTGACTCGCTTCCCGGCGTCACCAGGGTAGAACATGTACATGAGTCAGAATGCTGCGGTTTCGGCGGCACATTTTCACTCAAACACCCGGATATTTCCGGTGCAATGGTCAAAGATAAAGTCGCAGCCGCCGTCGCAACCGGTTGCGACCGGCTGGTCTCTGCCGATTGTGGCTGCCTGCTCAATATCGGCCATGCGGCAGAATACCAGGGAGCCGGCCTGCAAGTAGAGCATATGGCTTCATTTTTATGGCGGCGCACAGGCGGAGATTCTTCCGGTCAGGGAGAGCCGTCATGATTAACTCAAACAAACCGGAAACAGCAGGAACAATGAGCGCACGCGAACGGATGCTTGGCCGCCTGCGCGCAGCCGATGCACCTGTGGCCAGCGATATTACGGGCCTGGATAAGCGCATCAATAGCCACTTCATTAATAAACGAAATGCAAAACTCGCCGCTGCCCCCCTGCTGACCACGCCGGAAAGGCAAATGGCGCACATGGTTCAGAGCATGCAGGCAAACCTGACTGCCTCACATGCCGAAGTCTGGTGTAGCGATGCCGCCTCCTGGCCGGAACAACTGGCTGCCAGACTAGGTAAAGAAGGTGTGCGTCGTTTATTGCTGGATACCGCCGGAACTGAAGGCACTGCGTTATTACAAGCCTTACCCGCGACGGTGGAAGGCCTTGCCTACACACGACCGATTGAAGAATGGAAAACCGATTTATTTGAAACCATTGATGCCGGTTTTACAGTAGCACGCTCCGGTATTGCCGCCACAGGCACGCTGATACTGGCACCAGATGCCGGCACTCCGCGCACCGTATCACTGGTTCCGTCATTACATGTGGCATTAGTCTATGCAAAGTCACTGCATCCCGACATGCATGCCGCCGTACAGGCAGAACGCTGGGGCAATGGCATGCCGACCAATTTAATCATGGTATCCGGCCCGTCTAAAACATCCGACATTCAGCAAACACTGGCTTACGGCGCACACGGACCACGCTGGTTGTGGGTCATTATCGTGACAGAGCCGGCTGAGACACCGGCAGCAGGAGCACAATCATGAAAACATCTACCTTAACGTTTGTGCCGCAGGCGGATTTTCAGACACGGGCCCGTGCTGCTCTGGACGATCCTAAATTACGTAAAAGTTTTCGCGGTGCGATGGATTTTTTACAGGATAAGCGCATAGCACAATTCCCGGATGCCGAAGAATTGGAAAACCTGCGCGATCTGGGTGAAGCAATACGACAACACGCTCTGGCGCGGCTGCCCGAATTACTGGTGCAACTGGAAGAAAATCTGTGTGCTGCCGGTGTAAAAGTACACTGGGCAGAGACAGCGGATGAAGCTTCAGAAATTGTGCACCAGATCGCCAGATCGCATCAGGCCCGTAAAGTCATCAAGGGTAAGTCGATGACCAGCGAAGAAATAGAATTAAACCATTATCTGGGCGAACGCGGAATTGATTGCATTGAATCCGATATGGGCGAATACATTGTGCAACTTGCCGATGAAAAACCCTCGCATATCGTCATGCCTGCAATTCATAAAACACGCGGCGATATTGCCGAACTGTTCCAGAAAAATAAATTATTTGAACAGTATTTGCCGGATACGCCTTACACCGAAGATGTCGATGCCCTGATTCAGACCGGCAGACGCGCCCTGCGTAAGGCCTTTGCCGATGCCGACATCGGCCTGTCCGGCGTTAATTTTGCGGCAGCCGATACCGGCACCTTGTGGCTGGTTGAAAATGAAGGCAATGGCCGTTTGTCAACTACGGTACCAGACGTACACATTGCCTTAATGGGAATGGAAAAAGTCGTCGCCAAACTGGAACATATTGTCCCCTTATCCAGCCTGCTGACACGCTCAGCAACAGGCCAGGCAATTACCACGTATTTCAATCTGATTTCCGGACCACGTCGCCCCGGCGAAATGGACGGACCGCGTGAAGTACATGTAGTTTTACTCGATAATGGCCGCACACAAGCTTACGCAGACGAGCAATTACGTGCCACCTTACAATGCATTCGTTGTGGTGCCTGCATTAATCATTGCCCGGTTTATGCGCGCATCGGCGGTCATGCTTACGGCACAACCTATCCCGGCCCGATCGGAAAAATTATTTCACCCCATTTATTAGGTCTGGAAGAAACAGCCGACCTGGCCACCGCATCCAGCCTGTGCGGAGCATGCGGCGAAGTTTGTCCGGTACGCATCCCGATTCCATCTCTGCTGATTCGCCTCCGTAATGAAGCCAGCCGGAACCCCGACGAAAAAGTAGCTCATCCTCTGCGCGGACAGGGAGCCAAATTTAAGCGCAGCGAAAAACTAGTCTGGCGTTTCTGGAGCGGGGCTTTTGCTCACCCCAAGGTTTACCGGCTATTCCGGTGGGCAGCGACCCGCTTGCGCGCGCTGACTCCGACACGGCAGTTAGGCTGGACACAGCATCGCACACCGCTCATCCCGGCGAAACAAAGTTTATCTGACCTGATGCGATCACGAAAACAACCGTAATACAACGCGTGTTATGAGTAATTCGTTTTCAATCTTCATCAGCACTATTTTTACAGTGGGAGATCAAAACAAACAGGAGACAAACTCACCATTTTAGCAATGCTATAAGACACACAAAAAACTTAATCAATCTGCATTCATGGAGGAGACCATTATGCAAACCTGGCAGCAAAATTACGACCCATTAGGTAACCTGTGGTTATCATCGCTGGTCGCCGCGATCCCTATTATTTTCTTTTTCCTTGCCTTAGCTGTTTTTCGTCTGAAAGGACATATCGCAGGCACTTTCACTGTTATTCTGGCGCTGCTGGTCGCGATTTTGTTTTACGGTATGCCTGTTCCTATGGCTGCCGCTGCTGCCGCGTATGGTTTTTTATATGGCATATGGCCGATTGCATGGATTATTGTTACTGCGGTATTTCTCTACAAAGTCACGGTAAAAACCGGACAGTTTGAAATCATACGGGCTTCCGTAGTATCGCTGACAGAAGATCAGCGTTTACAAATGCTATTAGTCGGTTTTGCTTTTGGTGCCTTCCTTGAAGGTGCAGCGGGCTTCGGTGCTCCTGTCGCGATTACCGCCGCACTGCTGGTTGGTTTAGGTTTTAATCCGCTCTATGCCGCCGGATTATGTTTGATTAGTAATACCGCCCCGGTTGCCTTTGGTGCTATGGGTATTCCTATTACGGTTGCCGGACAAGTAACAGGTCTTGACCCGTTCAAAATCGGTCAGATGGCAGGACGCCAGTTACCACTGCTGTCAGTACTGATTCCGTTTTGGGTTGTGATGATTATGGATGGCCGTCGCGGTGTACGTGAAACATGGCCTGCTATTTTAGTCACGGGTGTCAGTTTTGCGGTAACACAGTACTTCACCTCCAACTTTATCGGCCCTGAATTACCTGATATTACTTCAGCATTAATGAGTCTGATTTGCTTATCCGCGTTCCTGAAATTCTGGAAACCAAAACGTATTTTCCGCTTCCCGGGACAAGAAATTACGGCAAAAGGCCAACACTATTCATTCGGTGAAATTTTTAAGGCATGGTCACCATTCTTAATTCTGACTGTTTTCGTGACAATATGGTCACTCAAACCATTCAAAGCCATGTTCAGCAAAACCGGTGATCTGGCCTGGACCGTTATTAACACCTCAGTACCAATGCTGGATAAACTGGTCATTAAAGCGCCTCCTATCGTAAAAGTGGCAACGGCCTATCCTGCTGTTTATACATTCAACTGGCTGGCAGCAACAGGAACCGCTATTTTATTATCAGCACTGGTTACTGTCGTCTTGTTACGCATGAAACCGGCAGATGCATTTAAAACCTTCACCTCTACCGTAGTCGATCTGGCCCGCCCGATTTATTCTATTGGTATGGTATTGGCATTTGCTTTTATTGCTAACTATTGCGGTTTGTCGTCTACACTGGCACTGCTGTTGGCCGGTACCGGTGCCGCCTTCCCATTCTTCTCGCCATTCCTGGGATGGCTGGGCGTGTTTTTAACCGGATCAGATACTTCCGCGAATGCCTTGTTCTGTAATTTGCAGGCAACGACAGCACATCAGATCGGCGTACACGATACATTACTGGTCGCTGCAAATACCACTGGTGGCGTTACCGCTAAAATGATTTCTCCGCAATCCATCGCGGTAGCTTGCGCAGCCGTCGGCCTGGTTGGCCGTGAAGCAGACTTGTTCCGCTTTGCCGTCAAACACAGTCTGGCACTGGCAACGCTGGTTGGTATCATTACCGTCGTACAAGCTTATGTCATGCCATGGATGATTCCGTAAACATTGCGTCTGTCCGATAACTGACGACTAATAAATCCCCTGGTACAGTACAGACTGCCAGGGGATTTTTCCATTTATAATACACAAAGCAAACAAAGGTAAAATGCAAAAAAATACTGAAAAATACTGAAAAATAAAATATGACTGAACACAGTAAGCCGCAAGGCCCGCTCGCCGGCGTCAGAGTGATAGAAATGGGTACATTGATCGCAGGTCCGTTCGGAGCACGACTGCTGGCCGAATTCGGTGCCGGGGTCATTAAAATTGAAGTTCCCAAAAAAGGTGACCCGATACGCAATTGGCGGGTATTGTGTAACGGAACTTCTTTATGGTGGTATGTACAGTCGCGTAACAAGAAATGTATTACGCTGGACTGCAGCGCACCGGAAGGCCTGGATGCGCTCAAATTATTGCTGGCCGATGCCGATGTATTGATTGAAAATTTCAGACCCGGCACTCTGGAAAAATGGGGCCTCACCAAAGAGGTGCTGGAAGAAATCAATCCAAAACTGATCGTCTCACGCGTATCCGGGTTCGGACAAACCGGCCCTTACAGCGACAGAGCCGGATTTGGTGCCGTCGGTGAATCTATGGGGGGCATCCGTTATCTGACAGGTTATCCCGGACAGGCTCCGACCCGGATGGGAATCAGCCTTGGCGATTCCGTAGCAGGTCTTTACTCTGTCATTGGCATACTGATGGCGCTCTATCACCGTGATATCAATACAAAAAATGGTCAGACCGGTGAAGGACAAGTCATTGATGTGGCACTCTATGAAGCGGTGTTTAGCTTAATGGAAAGCATGGTACCCGAATACGATCAAAAACAGGTCATCCGGGAACGTACCGGCTCCGTATTGCAAGGCATTGCACCGTCGAATGTCTATATGACTAAAGAAGGAAAATATGCCGTCATCGCCGCGAATAGCGACGTCATCGTACAACGCCTGCTTAAATTAATGAAACGGGATGATTTACTGAACGATGAACGTTTTTCCAGCAATGAACAACGCGTCAGACACATGACGTTTATTGATGAGCTGATCGGCGCCTGGTCTGGCACACTCAGTCTGGCAGAATGCCTTGAACAACTGAATGCACACGACATCCCTGCCGGACCTATTTACAGTATCGCCGATATCTTTTCTGATCCGCAATACCAGGCCAGAGATATGCTGCTTGACATAAGCCACCCTGACTTTGGTCAGCTTAAAGTACCGGGTATTATTCCCAAACTAAGCAAAACTCCGGGCGCAGTAAACTGGCTTGGCCCCAGACTGGGAGAGCATAATACCGAGGTACTCAGAGAAATAGGACTATCGGATTCTCAAATCCGGAAAATGGCAGAAAAAGGAATCATTTAATCGCGGATACGAACACATTGACCGATACTGCATCACCGGAAAAGCACAGTACTGACACCAGACTGTGCTCCGGTATGTTAACGGCGATAACACGACTCCGTATGAACAGCCATAGCAGGTGCAGCTCTGCAACTTACGACGGGATACGGTATTATCTGTGCTCGCTTATTTTTGCTGCCACCAAATGACTCCCATACCCGGTACGACTACTTATCCCCACACAAAGATAAACAATAACGCAAACAACAGCGTCTCATCCTGGATGCTGTTTTTACTTGCCAGTGCCTGTGGTTTAGTTGTAGCAAATTTATATTATGCACAACCGCTGATCAGCCTGATTGCACCGGATATCGGACTACATCCGGCGGCAGCCAGCCTGATCGTTACACTGACACAAATCGGCTACTGCACCGGCTTACTCCTGTTAGTACCGCTGGGTGATCTGACCGAAAACAGGCGGCTGATTTGCCGGACCATGTGCGGCGTCATCCTGGCCCTGATGATGGCAACGCTGGCCTCCTCTGCATTCTGGTTTTTAACTGCTGCCATGCTGATCGGCATTAGCTCGGTTGTAGTACAAATGCTGATACCAATGGCAGCACATCTGGCTCCCGATGCCACTCGCGGACGGGTAGTCGGTAATGTCATGAGTGGCCTGCTGCTCGGTATCATGCTGGCACGCCCGGTTTCCGGAATAATTGCGGGTACTTTTGGCTGGCGCACGGTATTTGGCACATCTGCCGGCGTCATGACTTTACTGCTGCTTGTCTTACGACGTTTTTTACCACAGCGACAACCTGACTCCCCAAAAAATTACCGCACCCTGATCTATTCCCTGTGGTTTTTGCTGTGCGCCACCCCTGTACTGCGCCGGCGGGCACTCTACCAGGCGGCTTTATTCGCCACCTTCAGTTTATTTTGGACTGCCGTTCCCTTATTATTATCCGGCCCCGGCTTTGGCTTAACACAAAGCGGAATTGCCTTGTTTGCCCTGGCAGGCGCCTCCGGTGCACTATCTGCCCCCATTGCCGGTCGCATGGCCGACCATGGCTGGACCAGAATCGCTACCGGAA
Organism: uncultured Oxalobacteraceae bacterium; assembly: GCA_903914535.1. Lineage (GTDB taxonomy): Bacteria > Pseudomonadota > Gammaproteobacteria > Burkholderiales > Burkholderiaceae_D > Solimicrobium. The sequence continues at coordinate 644 of CAIWPG010000184.1, read as the reverse complement.
TATCACTGGCGTCAGTAGCTGCCGCATTTTTCCTATCTAAAATCAATCATTCCGGCTCTCTGACGGCATTGGTATTTGCCGGCATTTTGCTCGATTTGGGAGTACAAAGTAATCTGGTACTGGGACAACGCGCTATTTTTGCTCTTGGTGCCGAAACCCGTAGCCGTCTTAACGGCCTGTATATGGCTCCAAGTACACAATGGCCCGACGGGTTGATCGTTGAAAAAATTTTGTCCGTATCCCAAGGTAGTTGCCGTCGCAGGCACCCATAAGTATCCAAATGAACTCGCGATATGTGGTGAACCCGTTGGAAAATTATAGGTATCTGCGCTTGCCGAGTAGGTAGCCACATTGCCTGAGCCGGAGTTGTACCAATCTGTGGGTGTGGCAGCCAATGTCCAGTTATTACTTGAGCCGTTAGGAGCCTGCATGTAATCGACTTCAATCCAATGCTTTAGTGAAGCATTTGGCCAATTACCGTTAAGAAGTACCAATGAATCAAGCCACAGCGCTGGAAATCCAGCCGCATAAGCGCCAGCTGTCCAAGATGCAACGGTACGAAAGTACGCGCCCCCTCCAAAAGCCATGCCGTGATACACATTGTTGACTTGGTGCGCGGTGCAAATGGTAGCGCTGTAATTATT
>CAIWPG010000183.1 GCA_903914535.1 uncultured Oxalobacteraceae bacterium | reverse complement strand
GCTGGCGATAGAAGTGTGTACGGCCGAATACAGCATTAATAGTGATGCGGCGCTGGCCTCAATTTGTGGCAGCGGATCTGCTAACGGTATTCCGGCTAATGTGACAGAGAGCTCTGGTTATGTGCAGGCGGTTAGTGTGCAAGACGGTAAGATTACAGCAACTGCTGTCGGTACATCCAGTGTTGCCGTTAGCGGTATGAACGGTGAAACCTATATATTGGTACCTACCCTTGGTGCGATAAATTCGTCAGGTACGCTGGCCTGGACTAAAAGTACGGATTCCAGTTGTATCGCGGCAGCGATTTGCTAGCGGATGAAAAAGAGCCGGTCTTTTTTTTATCGTAAAGCTGACTCAGATTTCGCGTAGTGATCTGGCGGGGGAATTAACTCCCCCGTTTTTTTATTCTTGTTCCGGATACAGATTTGAATACCAGTACTGTTTAGTTGTCCGGTGGTGGCGCAGGAGTAGTCTGATCATAATTCTGTGATAACTTCGCAGAAAAAATAATAGGTGAGTAGTAAATAAATAGTATTTAAACGATATTTAGCGATTAATTAAGCTTAATTAATCGCTATTTGACTTAAATTGGCAGATTAATTTTCTTAAAGAAAATCTTTAATTTTATCTGCGGCAGATTTCTGTCAGTTACTGACGATTTTTTTCTGATACCTTCTTTTTTTTGCAATGAATACCTTACTTTAATTAGTAAAAATGGATGGCACGCGCTTTGCGGAACTCTGTATGTGTAGAAATGGTTCTACAATTCAGGGAGAAGTAAATGAAGGCGCAAACTGTACAAAAAGGTTTTACGTTGATTGAGTTAATGGTTGTGGTTGCTATTATTGGTATTTTGGCCGCTATTGCAGTTCCACAATATCAGACATACACTAAGAAAGCGAAATTTTCTGAAGTGGTTGGCGCAACAGCACCGTTTAAATTGGGCGTTGAATTATGTGCCGTAGACCAGGGCGTTTCTTCTGCTGCTGAATTTTCTACTGCCTGCAGTGCTGCCGGTACTAATGACATTCCTCCTGCCGTAACTGCAGCGTCTGGGTATGTCGCTTCTGTTGCTGTCGCCAGTGGCGGTGTTATTGAAGCAACGGCTGTTTCTACCAGTGGTATGAGTGGTGAAACATATATATTGACACCAACGCTGGGTGCCACAGGTGCTTCCAATTTATTGAGCTGGACCAAAGGCGGTACTTGTGTAGCAGCATCAATTTGTTAAGCGGGGTGATGTTCTCTTACATCGCGTTGTAATACGAAAAAAGCCCACATTCGTGGGCTTTTTTTATACGGCTGCAAAAAATCAGAATTAAGCCAGATTTGCTGCTGCAAATTCCCAGTTCGCTAAATTCCAGAATGCTTCCAGATATTTTGGACGAGCATTGCGGTAGTCGATGTAGTAGGCATGTTCCCACAAATCACAGGTAAGCAGCGGAGTATCTGTTGTGGTCAGTGGTGTGGCTGCGTTAGACGTGTTGACGATATCCAGAGAACCGTCTGCTTTTTTAACCAGCCATGTCCAGCTTGAACCAAAATTACCAACACATGATTTAGTGAATGCATCTTTGAACGCATCAAAAGAACCCCATTTGGCATTGATAGCATCTGCCAGGGCACCGGTCGGAGCGCCGCCGCCGTTTGGTGTCAGGCCATTCCAGTAGAATGTGTGATTCCAGATTTGTGCTGCATTGTTGAAAATGCCGGCAGTGGATTTTTTGACGATTTCTTCCAGTGATGCCTGCTCAAACTCAGTGCCCTTGATCAGATTGTTCAAATTGGTCACATAGGTTTGGTGATGTTTGCCGTAGTGGTATTCCAGTGTTTCTTTTGAAATGTGCGGAGCCAAAGCATCCATGGCGTACGGCAAAGCTGGGAGTGTGTGTTCCATTTAATTTCCTTTTTTGTAAAGCATTAATAAATACGGCAATTGTAATAATTAACGACGATCAGAAAGAGTTGCTATCTTGTTCGTACATTAAGTTATTTTCATTAGAAAAGCAACGAGCGGTACATTGTAATGGGGATAGCGAGTTCTTGCTGTGAGGGGTCAGTTTGTTGGCTTATGTTAATAATCTGCGAACATCGGATATCTCTAAACCGACATCACCTTCTGCCAGTGTTACGGTGACATGTGTTTGTGTACACAGTTGTCCTGGTGTTTTAATAATCACATTGTGCTCATCCCGTAAAATGGCATAGCCGCGTTCCAGGGTTCGTCTGGGATTAAGTAATTCCAGTTGTCCACACAAGTTATGCACAAGTTGCTTCTGATGATTTACTTGCCGATGTGCACTTTGGCGTAGTCGTCTGGCAAGATGTTGTAAATGATTTTTTGCCGGACTGGTGTCAGGATGGAGAGCAATGAATTGTTGTTTTAATTGCTGAAATTGCATGGCCGATTGTTGTAGCGTCATTGTTTTCGCATGGCGCAGCCGTAGTAAATTACTGTTGAGTTTCAGGCGTTCGTGTTTTACGTAAGCGATAGGGCTGATTAACCGGCGGGTAAGATGATCCAGCGTTTGAGCATGAGTATCCATGCGCTGATGTACAGCGTGCCGCATTTTTTTTCCGGCACTGTTCAGGAGTTGCATTAAGTCAGTGCGTGGTGTGACGGCTATTTCTGCGGCGGCGGTTGGCGTGGGGGCACGTAAGTCGGCAGCAAAGTCGGCAATGGTAAAATCGGTTTCGTGCCCGATGCCAGTGATGACCGGAATCGGGCAGGCTGCTACGGAGCGTGCCACCCTTTCATCATTAAAGGACCACAGGTCTTCTATACTGCCTCCGCCGCGTGCGACGATCAGTACATCGCATTCTGCCCGGACTCCGGCCAGTTCTATCATTTTGCTGATGCTGGCAGCAGAGCCGCTGCCCTGAACCGGAGTGGGGTACAGAATAAGCCGGACATGGGGTGCACGACGCTGCAGCGTCGTTAAAATATCACGTAGCGCTGCTGCCTGCGGGCTGGTAACGATGCCTATGCAGCCCGGATACGGTGGCAGTTCCTGTTTGCGCTCACCGGAAAACAGGCCTTCCTGCGTTAATTTTTGTTTTAACTGAAGAAACGCTTCAAACAAGTTACCTAATCCGGCCCGGCGCATGCCTTCTACGCTGAGCTGATAATCGCCGCGGGGAGCATACAGTGTTACCAGAGCCCGTACTTCAACCTGTTCTCCCTCGCGTGGAATAAAACCGGTAGCCAGAGTTCTGCTTTTAAACATGACGGCACGTACCTGTGCGTGAGCATCTTTTAAAGTGAAATACCAATGCCCTGAAGCTGCGCGGATAAAATTGGATACCTCTCCTGCTACCCAGGTCAGCGGAATACTGCGTTCCAGTAAGCGGGCAACCTGCTGGTTTAAGGCACTGACAGTAAGGACAGCAGATGCCGGATTGTTTTCTGTGATTGCGTCAGGGAGCATTCTTCTCGTTATCCTTTGCTGCTTAAATATTGAGCATAATTAAATAATCCATATAGATCAATTACTTAAAGTTTAAATAGGCGGCTTGCACACAATCTTATCCACAATTCATGTGAGGAAAAAATGCGGAGCATGCCTGCATTATAACGTCGGACTGTCGTGCTGTTATTCTTTGCTATGCGTTTAATCGTTTAAGAATCAATTGCTTAACCTGGGAATAAGGTACTTGCGCACAAAGTTATCCACTGTTAATGTGCAAAACAATGTGAGAATGTGGCCGGTTTATGGTGTTGCTGTTTGCTTGCCATTTTTGTGGGCAATGATACTAAATTCTTTTAAATCAATAAGTTAAGTTTACCATGTGCGGCTTACTCACAAGATTACCCACATTAGTTGTGTAAAACTTGTTAAAGGTTAATTTCATGCTAAATTAGTTCTGCTATATCTGGGGTAATCCGGTTTATACCGGGCATTCATGGGGTCTTGTGCAACATAAATGAGCACATCGTATTTATTCATATAAATCAATTGCTTATAATTGTTTTTAGTGTTTTATCACAGTGTTATCCACAGTAGGTGTGCAAAACTGTTGTTTATCATTGGCGGGTGTAAAATGCGGTGGCAGCCGGCGTCTGCCTGATTGCTGAGCAGCGGTAAATAGTTTTATTAAATCAATGAGTTAATTTAAATAGTGCTAGCTTGCTCACAAGGTTATCCACAATTATTGTGCGAATTTTATGATGGTGTGCGCGGGTTTATTGATTGTCCTGTACGGGGCGGTTTATATCGTGCATAAGCGCTACCGGGTACTTGCTCAGTACGGCGCAACACGTTACATTGCGGGCTAGTGTTTTCGGCTATATGCAGGAAACGGACGGGAATTAACAGGGGAGTTTCATTTGTTTGCGATACTACAGTCGGCTGGTTGGCCTATTTATTTTTTATTAATCGCCTCTATTATTGCTTTAGCATTAATTATCGAGCGCTCACTTTCATTGCGTTCAAGCCGGATTTTGCCAAAAACACTACTGGACGAAGTTATTCGTGTATATCATGGCGGCAGAATTAGTCCTGATGTCACCAACAAACTGGAACAAAATTCGCCTCTGGGACGAGTACTGGCCGCCGGATTGCGTAATGTTGATGCCCCGCGTGAAGTGATGAAAGAATCCATTGAGGAGGCAGGAAGAGGTGCTGCACATGATTTGGAGCGGTTTTTAACGACACTGGGCACCATTGCTTCTTTGGCTCCGTTAATGGGACTGTTTGGTACTGTTGTCGGTATGATTGAAATTTTTGGCGCGCAAAATGCCACCGGTGCTAATCCCGCACAACTGACTCACGGTATTTCTGTCGCACTATATAACACCGGTTTTGGTTTAATGATTGCTATGCCTGCGTTGTTTTTTTACCGGCATTTTCGTGCATTG
>CAIWPG010000182.1 GCA_903914535.1 uncultured Oxalobacteraceae bacterium | reverse complement strand
GGAACAAAACCATTCCAAACCGGGTTGGATCGGGGATTACCGACGGTTGGAAAATCAATCCGAACAAATCCTGCGCACCGCGCTGACCCTACTTCAGACTCTACTGGCATCATGAATATTTACGGAAAACCGATGCAGGCGGTCAATTTCATCTGCGGGGCGACGGAAGCCCAGGCCGTCAGCCTGGTGGGCGATTTCATCAATGCGCTGAGACGGCGCAATCACCAGCGTTTTTATCGGGCGCAGAGGCGTTTTTTCTCTTATATCATCAGAAAGCAATGCAACCGTCTTATTAATCCGGTTTAAACGCTCAATATCGACAGCCAGGCTATCTAAAAAAATACTCGACATGGCATGACCGGCAATTTGCGCAATACTCGGATACTGTGCCACCAGCGGTGCTTCCTGCTTTGCGTCCGAAAGCCGGCCGGCACCGATAATTAAAATCTTTTCTGCGCCAAGATGAATGGCGGGTGAAATGGGTGCCAGCTGGCGCATAGAACCATCGCCACAATACTCCATACGCTGATCCCACTTTAAAGGGACAGATGGAAAAATAAATGGAATGGCCGCCGAAGCCAGTAAATGCTGTGTATTAATGCAATCCCGCTGTGCCATACGCTGACTGCGTATCCAGGGTTCTACCGGCGCTAATGTCTGGTAAAACGTAAGATGCTGCCCGGTCGTATAAGACGATGCCGTCACTGCCAGGGCTTTCAATGCACCGGAAGCCAGACTGGCTTCCAACCCGGAAAAATCAATCAGCCGGTCAAGTAAAGCGCCCAGTGGGGCATTGTCAAGCAGGGATGTAGGCGGAGCTCTGTGCCATTGACGTAACATCCAGCCAAAAGAAAGTATCGACAACCATTTTGCCCCAGACCGCAACATCCCGATCGAATCTGCCCGATAGACCTGACTGACATCCATATGGGACCACACCTGCACCAGTTTACGCACCCCGGCGCCGAAATTTTCTGCACTGCATGCCAGCGCGCTGCCGTTAATAGCTCCCGCAGAAGTACCGCAAATAATACCGAACGGATTTTTATCGGATGACCAGCCCGACTCGCGTAATATGCCGGATATCGCTTTAAGTACGCCAACCTGATACGCCGCACGAGCCCCGCCGCCGGTCAGAACCAGTCCGGTTCTTGCATTATTTATCTTTATCATGAGTAGTCATCTGCTCAACGTAAGGAAACTTTATCTGCAAAAAAAAGGCAGACTATTTTTATAGTCTGCCCATCTTACTCTCAAGCGTAGTTACTACACACTATTATTTAGGTTGCATACGGATAGCACCGTCCAGACGAATCGATTCGCCATTCAGCATCATATTTTCTATGATGCTTTTTGCCAATTGTGCGTATTCATCCGGTTTACCCAAGCGTGAAGGGAACGGTACCATATTGCCCAATGCATCCTGCACTTCTTGCGGCATGCCTAACAACATCGGCGTTTCAAAAATACCCGGCGCAATGGTCATAACACGGATAGCATTGCGGGATAAATCACGTGCCATAGGCAAAGTCAAACCGACCACCGCTGCTTTAGAAGCGGCATAGGCGGCTTGTCCGATCTGACCGTCATAAGCGGCGACTGATGCTGTATTAATCATCACACCACGCTCACCCTGGCTGGTCGGCTCAGTTTTAGACATCGCAGCGGCTGCCAGACGACACATATTAAACGTGCCAATCAAATTGATATTAACGGTGCGCTGAAATAATTCCAATGTGTGCGGGCCGTCTTTACCGACTGTTTTCATTGCAGGAGCAACACCGGCGCAATTAATCAGGCCGCGCAAGGTACCCGCTGCGGTAGCCGCTGCGACTACCGCATTACCGTCCGCTTCTGAAGTAACATCGCACTTCAGAAACTGGCCGCCCAATTCAGCAGCCAATTTTTCACCCGCTTCAACCTGTACATCTGCCAGCACAACTTTACCGCCCTGAGCGACGATCATACGTGCTGTTGCTGCGCCCAAACCGGATGCACCACCAGTAACTATAAATACATTGTCTTTAATTTGCATTTGTTTCTCCGTGAATAAATTGCTGAGTTATTGCAGAATTTCGTCGATACCAAAACGGTTGTCGTGCTTAGGTGTATCAGGCCAGGACGTATTTTTACACTTAAACTTACATTAATTATACGAATGCTTAAATTTTAATCCATACTCACACTTACGTTTACGTAAACGTAAGATTGACTGACAAATAATAACTCAGGAGCACGTAAAAGGAAAACCCCTGATGACACAATGCCCATAAAAAATCGTCATATTGCACAAAATCAGGAAAACATTCTTCATCATTAGCAACAGGCGGGCTACGCTAAGCGCAGCCCGCCTGTTGAATTCATTAGCTCAGTATATAATTTTCCAGAGCACGCTGAAAACGCTGTTCCGTTTCAGTATCCAGTGTTACAGATAAGGCACATAAGGCCAGTAAGTTAGACAAAGGTGAATCCGCCGTACCGGTCTGCACAGTTGCATTAGACGGCCGGCCTTTCAGGACAGACTGTAAGTCTTGCACCTGAAATTGCAAGCGTTGCCGCGCCAGCTCAGCCGGACTTTCCAATCCGCTTAATATTTCCATCCGCAATAAATGCTCCCGGAACAGGGCAAGATCATCCGCTGATGCCGGAGCACAATCAGGAAACTCTTGCTGTAATATATTAACAACAGAGCTAAAACGCCGCTCCAGAACAGCACTAATTTCTGCGTGCAGCCCCGTTTGCAAATTCACTTGTGTCTGCCATTCAGCTTGCCAGGCAGCACACTGGTCCGCCCGTCTCTCCGGCACATCAGACAATGCAGCTTCTAATTGCTGACATGTTTTAATTTTAATACGTAAGGTAATCAGCTCAGATTGTTTTTGCGATAAGACCAAAGCGGCCAGGCGGTTTTCCAGCACCGTTGCAGCAGCCTGAAAACGGGCTTCCAATTCAGTCTGACGCTCTGCCCCGCTTAACTCATGCCATTCCTGTCTTGCCCGACGCAAGGCCACTTCAATGGCTTCTTGCGCCTGACTGTCATCTTGCTCCAGACGCTCGCAACATTGTTCTTTAGCCATGGCTAACTCATGACGTCGCTGCTTTTGCTGCTCGCCACTGGCACGGCGCTGCGCAAAGACAGCATCACAGGCAATACGGAATTGCTGCCATAACTGTTGTTCTTCCCTGCGTTCCAGCGGCAGTTTTACCGCTTCACTTTGCCAGCGTTGCTGCGCCTGCTGTACTTTTTCTGCGGCACTGCGATCAGTCGCAGGAATCTCTGTCAATTGTGCAATAAGTTGTTGACGCACCGCTAATGCAGCATCACGCGCCACTTGCAAGGGCTGGTTTAATTCTGCTATTTTTTGCGCAAACTCAGATTCCAGCCTGATTTTTATTTTACGGTCTATCGGACCTATTTTGCGCCAGTCCTGTTTGAATCTGGCGATACTGGCAATCAAGGCTTTAAAATCGACAGGCAAAACCTGATAATGAACAATAGCCGCATCTACTTCAGCCAGCAAAGCCTGCGCCTGCTGAAAATTATCCTGACGCAATTGGGTTTGTTGCTTGAAATGGGCCGCAGCAATTTCATACGCGCGACTACAGCCCCGGTCAAAGCGTTCCCAGGCATCCTTGGCTGCCGGGCCACTGGTGCGATCCAATTCTTTCCAGCGCGCCCGTAAACCACCTACCTGCTTTGCCAGCTCTTGCGGAGCTAATTGAGCATCAGGTAAACCATCGGCCACTTTAATTAACTCTTCACGCGATACATTACCGCCCCACTTAGCCCAATCAAGCAAACGATGCAATTCGCCGCGCAGCAAGGTAAGACGAGCCGCAAGCTCACCGCGCACAGGAACGTGCATAGTGCGTATATTTTTTTCCAGATCCAGGGCCTGTTGTAAGCTGCCTTGTTCCAGCGCCTGCTCCAGCGCAGCCAGCGTCGGCTCAATATCACTATCCGCGACAGCGACTGGCTTACGGACAACTTCACTGACTTTATTAATTTTAACGGGAGGCGTTGGTGAAAAGCGTGCCAGCAGTGCAGAAAATTCCTGCTCCTGTTGCTCAAACAACGCCTGAATTTGCTCGCTTAAAAAATGTCTGGCAATGCTAAATGCTTTCCAATCCTGCCGCAGCCGGTCGGCAAGAAGGTCGGCCTGAGTCTGCCATTCCAATAATCGCGCACCGCGTGCCAGTAAAGCATTTTCGGCTTCTATACGATTACGTACCTGTTCCGCCACTTTCTGGTACTGCTGAACTAATAGTTCAAATTGATTTTTTGGTAATCCGGATACTTCCGTATCCGCCTGCACCAGGCTATATTGATTCTCACACGCCAGCCACTGCGACTGAACAGCATCCAACGCTAACTGGTTGCTTGCCAATTCATCCAGTAAGGACATTAATTGCAATACCCCGCGTTGTAAATTGACCTGTGCCTGCAAACGCTGCTCTAAGGCCTCTTTAAGAGACAAAGCCTGCGTATCCGTTTCACACAGAGAAAGCCGTTGCTTATCCCACTGCGTCACCTGATTGGCCATTAACTGAGGATTTGCCAGCAGCGCCTGTCCCTGCAATATACAAGCCTGCGTAGCATCGGTCAGTTCCCGCTGACGCTGCAATTCAGCAAGCTTTTCCTGTGCCAGTCTGGTGACACGCCTGTCGGTATTGCGCATAGCCTGCGCTATCTCTGACAATGCTTCCTGACTGTGTAAAAAAGCCGCAGCCTGATAACGGGCATCAGCAAATTCTGACTGTAAGATAAAAGCCCGTGCGGACGATTCTTGTCCGGCAAAACTAGCTGCCTTAATGAGATCAGCCTGTTTCGCCGTAAACTTTGTCGCTTCCGACTCTGCTTTTTTGTCGATAATCGGCAATGATGCTGCTTGTGCACGTGCGGTGGATCGTCTTTTAAAGAAGAAATCAAACATGGCTGCGTAGTTAGAATCAATCGAAGCCAGCATAATAACAAGCCATCTGTGCTCGCGCCGATTTATTTAACATGCATAGCCAAAGAACTAAAAAAAACAGCAAATAACCTTTCCATATATCAAGCAAAAAAATAAAATCACCTTTTTTTCAAAAAAACTTAAATTAACACTAGACACTGAATATACATCAACATATAATGCTGACTTTCGCGGCTGTAGCTCAGCTGGATAGAGTACTTGGCTACGAACCAAGGGGTCGTGGGTTCGATTCCTGCCAGCCGCACCAGAGATACCGAAGGCTTACAAGTTCATTCTTGTAAGCCTTTTTGGTTTTTGGCGATCCGT
>CAIWPG010000181.1 GCA_903914535.1 uncultured Oxalobacteraceae bacterium | reverse complement strand
TGTTTTTTTTAGATTAACGTATTTTCTCTTCCTGCGTTTTTTTGTATTTTTCTTTTACGTATTTTCTTCCCCCCCTTTTATATTTTTGTATTAGCCCGATTGGGGGGAGGTTACGTTTTTATTTAATGTATAAGAGTTAGTGAGAATCATTACTCTCATAGTAATAAACTGTCCTTAAAGTTGATTGAATTGCGATAAAAATTGCTTTAGAGTAAGTATTACGATGACCATATGCCGGAGCAATAATGCAAGCTCAACCACCACTTAGTTCAATGTGGAATAAACGCCGTACCGAAAAGAATCGTCGTCTCGCTTTGGTGGCCCATCTTGCCGAGGGAGCGGTGTTGCGTACCCCGGATATCGTGGCAGCGTTAGAGCTGCTGATTTGTTCCGGAGACAGGGTTGTTCTTGAGGGAAATAATCAAAAGCAGGCTGACTTTTTATCACGTGCGCTGGTGCAGGTCAGACCGGCTAAGGTGAACCACTTACATATGATTATGCCCAGCGTCAGTTTGCCGGAGCATCTTGATTTGTTTGAATTTGGTATTGCAAAAAAACTTGATTTTGCCTTTGCCGGTACACAGAGTCTGCGAATTGCCCAGTTTTTGAAGGATGGCATTCTGGAAGTGGGAGCTATTCATACTTATCTGGAGCTCTACGCACGCCTTTATGTTGATCTGACACCTAATGTCGTTTTGGTGGCAGGATTTAAAGCGGACAGATTTGGTAATTTATATACCGGATCAAGCACAGAGGATACCCCTGCACTGGTTGAGTCTGCGGCATTTCGTGATGGTATTGTGATCGCACAGGTGAATGAAATTGTGGATGATCCTGCTGATCTGCCACGTGTGGATATTCCCGGTTCATGGATTGATTTTGTGGTGCAGGCCGATAAGCCGTTTTTTCTTGAACCTTTATTTACCCGTGACCCCCGTCTGATTAAACCTGTGCATATATTAATGGCAATGATGGCAGTGCGTGGTGTGTATGAGCGTCATAAGGTGCAATCTTTAAACCACGGTATCGGCTTTAATACTGCAGCGATTGAGTTGATTTTGCCTACCTATGGCGAAAAACTGGGTTTAAAAGGGAAAATTTGTAAAAACTGGGCATTAAATCCGCATCCCACTTTAATCCCGGCGATTGAATCCGGCTGGGTCGAGAGCGTGCATTGTTTTGGTGGTGAGCTGGGCATGGAAAAATACGTGGCAGCACGGCCTGACGTATTTTTTACCGGCAAAGATGGATCTATGCGTTCCAACCGGGCTTATTGTCAGATGGCCGGTCAGTATGCAGTAGATTTATTTATCGGTTCTACCCTGCAAATGGACGGGATGGCAAATTCATCCACTGTGACGGCAGGACGGTTAACCGGATTCGGCGGAGCTCCCAATATGGGACATGATCCTAAGGGACGCCGGCATGCTACGCCGGCCTGGCTTGATTTGATGGAAAGCGACAATCCTGTTGCTCGTGGTAAAAAACTAGTAGTCCAGATGGTGGAGACATTCCAGAACGGTGCACAGCCTGCCATTGTGGATACCCTGGATGCCGTACAGGTCGGTAAAGATTCGGGAATGCCAGTGGCTCCAGTCATGATTTACGGTGATGACGTGACACATGTTCTGACTGAAGAAGGGATTGCTTACCTTTATAAAGCAGAGTCCCTGGATCAGCGTAAATCTATGGTCGCCGCCGTGGCCGGTGTGACACCGGTTGGTATGCGTCATGACCCCGCGATGACATCTTATTTACGCAGTAAAGGTTTGATCGTTTTTCCGCAGGATATCGGGGTCAATCGCAGTGAGGCAACACGTTCGCTGCTGGCTGCCAAAAGTGTAGCAGAGCTGGTTTCCTGGTCAGGGGATCTTTATGAGCCGCCGGCAAAATTCCGGAGCTGGTAATGATTACTCTGACTGTTATGTCAACGGAGTCTGTACCAGACCGGATACCGCAGCGGTATGCGTCATTCGTTTCTTCATCTTTATTGACACCGGTGCCGCCGCCGCTGCCTTTATCCATCGCCAGGTGTCTGGCCGATAATGCTGTTGCAGCACTGATTGCCGAAGCTACACTCACGCCTAAACCCGGCCTGGTTGATATGCGCAGTCGTGGTGCGCACCACGATTTGAACTGGAGCCTGATGTGCCATTCTGCCCGGGCTTTGCATCCCGCTTTTTTTGCGATGGCACAAGCCGGCCGGCATATACAGTCAGTTTTGTCGTTGCGTGAAGAAATCGGGCGGCTGGGGCGTGAGGGCGAGTTGCAGATGATGCAGGCCACAGGGGGTGTGAATACACATCGCGGTGCGATATGGGCATTGGGGCTGCTGGTTACTGCGGCAGCGCAGAATATGGCCAGGATGGAGGCTGAAGCAGTAGCAGAGCGTGCTGCGGTACTGGCGCGTTGCCACGATCAGTTTGCCCCGCTAAAAACGGGGAATAAAGGTGAGCTGGCTTGCCAGACCTATGGTGTCGGTGGTGCACGTGAGCAGGCCCGTGCCGGATTTCCGTATGTGGTCGGAGTCGCACTGCCTTGCCTTAAGCATTGCCGTAAGCGAGGTGACAGTGAAGATATCGCCCGGCTGAATGCCTTGCTGGCTGTTATTGCTGTTCTCGATGACACCTGCGTACTTTCGCGTGGCGGACCGGATGCCTTACTTGCCGTGCAAAGCGGAGCGCAACAGGTACTGGCGCTGGGCGGGGCGGGTAGCATGCCGGGAAAAATCGTATTTCAGCAATGGGAATCCGGGTTACTGGATCGCCATATTTCACCCGGAGGCGCCGCAGATATGCTGGCAGCGGCTTTATTCTTAGATCAGCTGGAACACACATTTTGCCAAAGTCAACATGACAGGAATGCGATATGGAAAAAATGACGTATAAATTTGCCGCTAGTGAGTCGGTCAGGGAGCGTGCCGTAGTTGGTGTGGTCGGTTCCGGTGATCTGGAAGTGTTGATTGAGCCTTTGGGTGCCGGTTATAAATCTGGCTTTACGGTCATACAAGTGACTACTTCAGTCGATGGCATGGGTGGCCTCTGGTCATCGTTGTTGTCGCGTATTTTTCATAATACGGGATTGCCTGCCATGCGCATAGAGATCAATGATTTTGGTGCAACCCCGGGCGTGGTGCGTTTACGCATAGAGCAGGCATTCGAAGAAATCACTCATTCCTGAGGCAATATAATGAATATTGAACAATTACTCTTGCGTGAAAGTTTTATTGAGTTGAGTGCAAGAGAACGGGCGCGGGCTTTGCTTGACCCCGGTTCCATGCGGGAGTTGATTGGCCCGTTTGACCGGTTGTATTCCCCCTGGCTGGCTATGCAAGGCGTAGTGTCTCAATCCGATGACGGCGTGGTGCTTGCGAAAGGAACGTTCGATGGTAAACCCTGTCTGGTTATCGCGATTGAAGGTGCTTTTCAGGGAGGAAGCCTGGGGGAGGCAGGCGGTGCAAAAATTGCCGGTGCGCTGGAGCTGGCGGCAGACAACAACCGCAAAGGGATTCCGACCGGAGCGTTTATTTTATTTGAAACCGGCGGCGTGCGTTTGCAGGAAGCTAATCTGGGACTGGCTGC
>CAIWPG010000180.1 GCA_903914535.1 uncultured Oxalobacteraceae bacterium | reverse complement strand
TTTTTTTAACGCTATTTTCTGTAGCTGGATTTTTTTCCGCCCATTGACCATGACCACTTTTTTAATCACGCGGGTCTGGGTAGCGGTGCCGGTTTTTTTTGTATGCTTAATTGTTTTTTTGCTGCCAGCCGGTGAGCTGGTCGGTTTTTTACTATGATTTTCTTTTTTTAAGGCTTTTTTAGGTGCTGTCCCGGCTCCATCGGCGGTTTGGGCATACGAAACCGATACAGCTGACAAGGCCAAAGCTAGTAAAAATACAGTAGATGATTTCACCATTTAAGGTTCTCCTGGCGAATGAATGAGCATTACCCGAAGTCTACCAACATCCATAGGAAATCACAAAATAATTAGGGACTTGCAGATGATATTTAAATTAAATTCTGTACTTTTTCAATGCAAGATAACCGGCTTGCACAGAACAAGCCGGACACCATGACTGAAGAAGCTAAGTCTGTTTGCTAAAGAAATGTGACCTGAACAGGATCCCGTTCCGTAATCAGTGTGTTTTCTATCTTATCGGGATCAGCATAGCCTAGTGACATACCACATACCACCATTTCATGGTCCGGCATATTCAGTGTACGCTGGATAAGGGCGTGATATTGTGTAAACGCCGCTTGCGGACACGTATCCAGACCACGGGCACGCGCTGCAAGCATTACATTTTGCATAAACATGCCATAGTCAAGCCAGGAGCCTTGCTCCATAACCCGGTCTATAGTAAAAATCAGTCCGACAGGTGCGCCAAAAAATGCATAGTTACGCCCGTGCTGAGTATGCATTCCTGTTTTATTTTCACGCCCCAGACCCAGCAATGCATACAGATCCCAACCCACTTTACGGCGACGTTCAAGATACGGACTGACCCACTTAACCGGATAATAGTGATATTCCTCCTGGTATTCAGTAGCAGACTTGTTATGCTCAACCAGAATCCGGTCACTTAGCTGTTGCTTAGCATCACCGGTAAGCACATACACTTTCCACGGCTGGGTATTACTGCCTGATGGCGCACGTGCTGCAATACTCAAAATTTCCTGAATCTCTTCCTGTGTTACCGGTTTATTTAAATAAGCCCGGATAGAACGCCTTGAACTAATCACTTGATCTACTGCTTGTTGCTCGGGGGTTATTCTCATACTGATATCCTTGCTGTTTTCGGTGATGATGAACGATCCTGCTCTTGATGATAATAATACCAATCAAATGCAATTCTACCTGCCTACGTGAACTGTTGCGCGAGGGCATAAAAAAATGTCAGCTTTAAGGTACATGGCTTTCTGATGTGCATCAAAAATAATCACAATAATTTCATCACCCTGTCACAGTAAAACCACACAATAAAAAATGATCGGGTAACAATCCGGTCAGATTTTAAAAAATTTTTAACGTGATTTTATTTTACTAAAACAACAGAAAATTAAGTTATAAACACTTAACTTCAGCCTAAATCTTTTTACGTCTCATAATATTTTTCCGGAGCATCATAAAGCAGGCAATCGGATCAAGAACAATTATGAATAAAATAAAATGCATTTAGATTAACTTAAATTACAATGAAGTACAGTATTTGCTTCTCAGTATGTCTCACCGGCCACTCTTGACTTTACTTATTTTTACTCTAGAATATGTTTTGTTGCGTTGCACAATATGTAAGTTTGCAACTCATTAATTCCATATTTAACGAAGCTGATCACTTTTTTTATCAATCCAAGGAGAAATTTATGTTTACAATACCTGAACAGTTTTCCGCTGCAACTAAAGCCAATTTCGATGCGCAACTCGCTATTTTGACTGCATTTACCAGTAAAGCATTGGAGAGCGTAGAAAAAGTTGTTGAATTGAATTTAAATGCCGCAAAATCATCCTGGGAAGAGTCCAGCAGCGCAGCAAAGCAATTACTTGCAGTTAAAGATGCGCAAGAATTTTTCGCACTGACAGCCGCTCATGCTCAGCCAAATGCAGAAAAAGCACTGGCTTACGGCCGTCATCTGGCCAGCATTGCTTCTGGTGCACAAGCTGAATTCAGCAAAACAACTGAAGCACATGTAGCAGACACCAATCGCAAAGTACTGGCATTTGTTGAAGAAGTTTCTAAGAATGCACCTGCCGGCTCAGAAAATGCTGTTGCTTTAATTAAATCTGCAATCGGAAGTGCCAATGCAAGTTACGACCAGTTCAGCAAAACAGCGAAACAAACTGTTGAAACACTAGAAACAAATTTGGATACCGCTGTCACGCAATTTTCTCAGGCAACAGCTAAGGCAGCACCACGTGTTGCTGCGGCCAAAAAAGCGTAATGCAATAGTGATGCAGCGGTCTGCCATGTTTTTGATTACATGACAGATTGTCTGCAAATTATACGGAAACAATTATTCTTCCACTGCGATGCAATGATCAACCGTCTGATAACAAAAAAGCCCTCGTGTTCAACACTGTGAACTGAGGGCTTTTTTAACAGACCATCAATAAACACACCTGCCAGAAAAATCAGGTGTTTAAACGATCAGGCATAACGGCGCAATCTGAATGAGAAATCTTGCAAAGTCTGAATTCCGGAGGCTTCTGCACGTTGACACCAGTCCTGCAACTTTTGAACCAATTGCTCACCAGTATCACTGGAACGTTCCCAGATCACACCCAGCTCTACCCGCATTTCATGCATAGTTTGCAATGCTTTACTGTGAACGAATAATTCATGCAATTGCTGCAATTGCAATTCCTCTAGCTTAGCAGGTTCACATTGCATCAATTTTTTGCTTGAAGCCAAAAATGTCGCTTCCAATTTGGCTTTATGCTGCAAATGTGTCAATTCTGTGCGCCAGGTTTGTTTTATAGACTTGGTGTATTTCGCCATAACTTCATAACGATTTGCAATGACTGATTGCAAAGTATCCAAATCAACAATAGATTTTACAGCAACAAATTTAGGTTCCGGAGCTACTTTTTTTACTTTTGCCAAACCAACAGTTTCCATCATGCGAATGTACATCCAGCCGATGTCAAACTCATACCATTTAGAAGAAAATTTAGCTGAAGTCCCGAAAGTATGATGGTTATTATGCAACTCTTCGCCACCAATAAAAATACCAATTGGCATAATATTAGTGGAAGCATCTGCACAGTCATAGTTACGGTAACCCCAATAGTGACCGATACCGTTGATAATACCTGCCGCATTAACAGGAATCCACATCATCTGCACAGCCCATACGCTAACACCAGCTACACCAAACAAGAGCACGTTGATAATCATGAGTAAAGCCACACCCTGCCAGCTAAAACGCGTATAGATATTACGTTCCATCCAATCATCCGGCGTACCATGACCATATTTTTGTAATGTTTCTTTGTTTTTAGCTTCAGCGCGATATAACTCAGCACCTTCCCAAAAAACTTTTTTAATGCCGCGGGTAACCGGGCTGTGCGGATCTTCTTCCGTTTCGCACTTAGCATGGTGTTTACGATGGATTGCAGCCCACTCCTTAGTTACCTGACCAGTAGTCAGCCATAACCAGAAACGGAAAAAATGACTTGGAATCGCATGCAAATCCAGGGCGCGGTGCGCCTGGCAGCGATGTAAAAAAATGGTAACACTAACAATCGTGATATGCGTCACAACCAAGGTGTAAAAAAACACTTCCCAGCCAGTGGCACGCGTCAGCCCGTTGGACAAGAAATCAAGCGCCGCCTCGATAAAAGTACTCAAAATATATCAACTCCAGTTAAAATAATGGCTTTGCGGCTTTTCGTAATGAAAAAATAATTGTTTAAGCAAGTGCCATGTTATTAGGTATGCACGGCATTGTACGCGAATTTGTTCCCTGTTGCCTAACAATATACCAGCCGGCACTACATCACCCGGCCAATACAAATGGTATAAAAAATTGATTATTCAGGCAGCGGAGTCTTGAGAGTAACGACACTCTGTGGGTAGGGAACTTCCACATTCAGCTCTTGCAAAAGCTTCCAGATACTAAGATTGACTTGCGATAAGACACCCAATTTACCATTTTCCGGATCAATAATCCAAAAACCGATACGCAAATCCAGACCAGACAGACCAAAAGCAACCAGATTT
>CAIWPG010000179.1 GCA_903914535.1 uncultured Oxalobacteraceae bacterium | reverse complement strand
TGTGTGCCTGGGGCGCGGCTGATTCCGGTGAGGGTGGTGCCGGGGACGCCGGATGAGAAGACCAGACCAGCGACCGACGTGCTTTTGCTCACGGTGGACGACTACATCGGGCTGGTGTTTTTTTAACAGACTGGGAAGACGAGACAGGCCGCCACTGGTCGTTTCACCGCTGATACTGGCGTTGACGACTTGTACTTCCATCCGTTTTTCCTGAAGTCGTTTTTCCAGCAGTGCAACCCATCCGGTACCGCGTGCCAGACCATATTCGGCTGACAGGCTGTCGCCTAGCACCAGAACGGTTTTTGGTGCAGAATGGGCGTTTGTCATGCTGCAGTATATAAACAGCAAACTTGCCAGTGTCAGGTAAAGATTGTGAATCCAATTTTTGGTCAGACGATTTTTTTGCATGTGGTGCTTACCTTAACATGTGGCTAAATTGCAGGGTTGGTCGTGGAATCGGGTACAGGTTCAATTGTGGCACAGACAGCAAAGCAAAGTGCAGAGTAAATCACCGGAAAGCATATGGAACAAAACGCAGGCAGCTTATCAACGACATCTATCGCGATTGCGGCAATTAATTTACGTAAAACAGTACACGATGCCAGTGGTGACCTCACCATATTACATGAATTGAATTTTACCGTACCCACAGGCCAGACGCTGGCGATTGTCGGTGCATCCGGTTCCGGAAAATCTACTTTGCTGAGTTTACTGGCAGGTCTGGATCTGCCAAGCAGCGGTTCTGTGCAGATTGACGGGGCCGATATTTATGCGCTGGATGAAGATGGCAGGGCTGCTATGCGTAAAGCCAAACTGGGTTTTGTTTTTCAGGGTTTTCAATTGCTGGGGCATTTAACCGCACTAGAAAATGTTATGTTGCCGCTGGAACTGCGTGCTGATCCGGCTGCCCGTACAAAAGCGGTAAGTATGCTGGAGCGCGTAGGTCTGGCAAGTCGCTTGTTCCATTATCCGCGTTTTTTATCAGGGGGAGAGCAGCAGCGTGTTGCCCTGGCACGTGCATTTGTGACTGAACCACCACTCTTATTTGCAGATGAACCTACCGGTAGTCTGGATGCCGTTACCGGCGCTGCCATTATGGAATTGATGTTTAGCCTGAACAGGGAGCGCGGATCAACTCTGGTACTGGTTACACATGACACTAAACTTGCTGAGCAATGCGCACGGGTACTGACTATTTCAGCCGGAACCCTGACTATGCTTTGATCTGATTACAGTGCCAGGGCATGACGAACGCGCGCACATAACTCTTCCGGTGTACGCGAAATAAGCTCTTCCGGGATCAGAAATTTTTTGGTGAGCCGACTGTAATCTTCAAATCCATAAGAAACCATAAAAGGATGCATACCACAAGAGAGCGCGGACAAATAATCTTTATGCTCATCCCCGCAGGTATACGCCAATGCAGGATTGACTCCATATTGTTCACGTAAGGCACGGAAGGCGACAGCTTTACTTTCCTTTAATGGAATATGAAGCATAAAATCAAGCTGATTGACATCAATACCGTGCCTGAAAAAAAGTTTACCGAGAGTTTCTAATGGTTGGTTGGTAATGTTTCTGGTGACAATGCCAACGACGACATCCGGCGCATCCAATAAATTTTGAAGTAGCCCGGCTATGCCCGGATACAACTGCGCTTGTTCCCGATATACCTCGGTTAAGGTCGAAATTAATAACTGACGGTGCCTGATTTGTTTTTTTATGTTTGCAGGAAACTCTTTAAATCCCCCCATGTATTTAAAAAGATGGTGGCGCTTCTGAAACTGTTCCTCATTCCCCAGAGTTAAGCCATGTTGAGAAAAGGTGGAATTGATGGCAGTAAAGGCATCAATAGTTGTTCCATCTGCATCTAAAATAAGTAAGCGCTTATTGCTTTTATACATGTGGGAGGAAATGCGTAGTTTTAACCGTTAGATCATAATGCAACTGCGAAATTAAACCAACGCAATTTGATGTTAGTTGAATTATCGGCATAATTACCATGACAGGGATTGTATTTGAATAAATTGCAAGATAACAAATAAATTTAGCACTCATTAATTCGCTATACGGAACAGTAAATTGTTATTATGGTCGAAGCACTGGTTGCCATAAGGAAGCAACCGGGGAGTCGTGTTTTTTACCGAAACAATAATGTAACAGTGTCAGGTTTTGAACATCAACATCAGCCGGTTTTCCTGGTTTTTTGACGGTTATATACTGAAAAATAGTGGTGTTGCAATAATTAGTTATCAATTTTAATGTGGTAACGAGCGGGCATTGCTGGATTTTTTAATGAGCATAAGATACATTGCATATGTAGGCACGTGTTGATCTGCCCTGAAAAAAGAGCAAGTTCGCGCACCCTTTGTTCTCGTCCCTTGTCGGCGCAGAGCAAGCCGTCACCAAGAAAATTATTGTAAAACAAATTGCACAGGGGATAAGCATGAAAGTTTCAGAAATTCTGCAAGTAAAAGGCCATATTCTTTATACCGTA
>CAIWPG010000178.1 GCA_903914535.1 uncultured Oxalobacteraceae bacterium | reverse complement strand
CCCTTTTTCGTGTTGCCCGCAGCACCTGTGTGGGCTGCGTCTGCTGTTCAGCTCGAAGAACTGACTACGACAGAAGTACGTGATCGTCTGGCAGCCGGTAGCCGTACTATCCTGATTCCTATTGGTGGCACTGAACAAAGCGGTCCCTATGTTGCTTTAGGTAAGCACAACGTCAGAGCACGATTATTGGCAGAAAAAATTGCTCTGCGTTTGGGGAATGCCATGGTCGCTCCGGTGCTGGCTTATGTACCTGAAGGCAGTATTCATCCTCCGGTGGCTCATATGCGGTTTACCGGCACCATCTCCATTCCCGATGCGGCTTTTGATGCCGTTCTTGAAGCGACTGCGCGTAGTTTTAAACAGCATGGTTTCCGTGATGTTATTTTTTTAGGTGATCATGGCGGGTATAAAAAAAATCTTGAACGTGTAGCAAATAAACTGAATAGCGAATGGGCTAAAGATCCGGTTTGCCGGGTACAGGCGATGACCGAATATTACCGGTTGAGCTTTGCCGGGTTTAACGCAATATTAAAAAAACGGGGTTTTAGTGATGCTGAGATTGGTTTACATGCCGGTCTTGCCGATACTTCGCTGATGATGGCGCTGGATCAAAGTATGGTGCGCAGTGACACTATGGCGCGTGCTGCCAGACCGGGTGAGCAAGATGGCGTATATGGCGATCCGCGGCGTGCCAGTGCTGAGTTGGGGCAGTTAGGGGTGCAGCTGATCGTGGATGGAACCGTAACGGCCATTCGTGCAGCTGTGCAGAGCCACTGACTGTACGATCAGATTAACACGGTTGTCCGGGTGTATTTGCCTTTGACTGTATGGGCAGACCGGATGCAGATATTGAATTTTTATTGAGCGAGATATGATAATGAAGACCCCTTTTTTTGCCGTTACTGTGTTGGCGGCAGCTTCTGTTTTTGTGAGTTCTCCGGTTGTAGCGGCTCCGGCAGCTGCCGTGGTTACCGTTCCCGGCATGCCTGCGGTGACGAACTCGCAAAATTTATATAGTGAAACAACATCGGATAAAATCAGTGCAGCGGTGCGCGGTGATCTGGAGCGGGTTTATGTTCCTAATTTACGCTCAAACGATGTGAGTGTCATTGATCCTGTGACCCTGAAGGTGGTGGATCATTTTAAGGTGGGTTATGCACCACAGCATATCGTGCCTTCGTGGGATTTGCGTACTCTTTGGGTGGCTAATAATGCTGAGCGTCGCAGCGATGGTAGTCTGACTCCGATAGATCCGCGTACTGGCAAGCCGGGTAAGGCTATTCCGGTGGATGATCCGTACAATTTGTACTTTACTCCGGATGGTAAGTCAGCGATTGTCGTGGCGGAAGCGATGCACCGGCTGGATTTTCGTGATCCGCATACGATGAAAATGCAGTATGCCATTGATGTGCCAAAATGTGGCGGGATTAATCACGCCGATTTTTCTATTGATGGCAGCTATGCGTTGTTTACCTGTGAGTTTGATGGTAGTGTTGCCAAAATTGACCTGGTGCATCGCTCTGTGGTCGGGTATCTGAAATTAACTATGCCTGCTACCCGTTTCAAAGCCGTACCGCTGACTGGCGTTATTAATCCGGCCGATACTGAGATTTGTAGTTCAAGCAAAGGCATGCCGCAAGATATTCGTGTTTCTCCGGATGGTAAGCGTTTCTACGTTGCTGATATGGAAGCGGATGGTGTGCATGTACTGGACGGTGACAGCTTTACAAAAGTCGGTTTTATTCCTACCGGTGTCGCAGCACATGGCATTTATCCAAGTCGTGACGGTAAGTCTTTTTATGTAGCTAATCGCGGTTCGCACCGGATTCATGGTCAGCGCCACGGTAAAGGTAGTGTCACTGTGATTGATTTTTCCAGTGGAAAAGTTGTTTCGCAATGGCCTATTCCCGGTGGCGGTAGCCCCGACATGGGTAATGTGAGTGCCGATGGTAAATCCTTATGGTTATCCGGTCGCTTTGATGATGTGGTATACCGTGTTGATACCGGTAATGGTAAGGTAACTCAGATCGCTGTCGGACAGGAACCTCACGGCTTGACGGTCTGGCCGCAACCGGGCCGCTATTCATTGGGTCATACCGGGAATTTACGTTAAAACTGATAACCCCGCTACCAAGCGGTAATTTGATGAGTGATTATGCAATCCACTAAAGTAATTGAATTTGAACGTCCGCAAATGGAATCGGGAGCCAGTTGTACCAGCAACGCATGGGCGCGTGTGCCGGAAGCCCCGACGGCGGAAGAAAAAAACGTGTTGAAAGAGCGTATTCGCCGCCTGCTGAAAGAACAGCAGGCGGTGTTGGTTGCACATTATTATGTGGATGCCGAGTTGCAGGAACTGGCGGAAGAAACCGGTGGCTGCGTTTCAGATTCACTGGAAATGGCACGTTTCGGGCGTGATCACTCTGCGCAGACTCTGGTGGTGGCGGGGGTTCGGTTTATGGGAGAAACAGCCAAAATACTGAGTCCGCATAAACGTATTTTAATGCCGGATACCGATGCTACCTGCTCGCTGGATTTGGGCTGCCCGGCCGATGAATTTGCCGCATTTTGTGATGCACATCCAGACCGGACTGTTGTCGTCTATGCGAATACCAGTGCCGCAGTTAAGGCGCGTGCTGACTGGATGGTGACATCGTCTGTCGGACTGGATATTGTGGCGCATCTGCATGCTCAGGGCAAAAAAATCTTATGGGCACCTGATAAACATCTGGGTAGCTATATTCAGCAAAAAACCGGTGCTGATATGTTGTTGTGGCAAGGTTCTTGTTTGGTGCACGATGAATTTAAAGGCCTTGAACTTGACTTGCTTAAGCAGGAAAACCCGGACGCCCTGATTTTGGTACATCCTGAGTCGCCGGCTGCGGTTGTTGCCCTGGCTGATGTAGTCGGATCAACTTCACAATTGATTAATGCCGTTAAAAACCTGCCTGCGACGACTTTTATCGTTGCAACCGATAATGGCATTCTCTATAAGATGCAACAGGCGGCACCGCATAAAACGCTGATTATCGCGCCGACGGCCGGGAATAGTGCCACGTGTAAGAGTTGTGCTCATTGTCCGTGGATGGCCATGAATGGATTGCGTAATCTGGCAGAAGTGCTGGAAAACGGGCAAAATGAAATTCAGGTAGATGCGCAAACCGGCGCCGCTGCACAAATCTGTATTGACCGTATGTTG
>CAIWPG010000177.1 GCA_903914535.1 uncultured Oxalobacteraceae bacterium | reverse complement strand
TTCCAAATATTGATGTCTTGAAAAAAACTTTACGTAAAGCAGTAATTGCAAATGAAATTTTCCCAGTTTACGCTGGTTCTGCTTTGAAAAATAAAGGTGTTCAGCTCGTGCTAGACGGTGTCGTAGACTATTTGCCATCACCAACAGACATTCCTCCAATTCCTGGAATTAATCCAGATACCGAAGAACCAATGGTTCGTCACGCAGATGATAAAGAGCCTTTTGCGGCACTTGCTTTCAAGGTTGCGACAGATCCATTTGTCGGACAAATTATTTTCTTCCGAGTTTACTCTGGAACTTTGTCTGCTGGAAGTTATGTTTACAATCCACGCACTCGCAACAAAGAACGTATTGGCCGAATATTGAGAATGCATGCAAACGATCGTGAGGAAGTGAAAGAAGTTTTCGCCGGAGAAATCGCCGCCGCTGTCGGACTCAAAGATACAATAACTTCCGATACTATTTGTGATGAAAATAATCCAATTGAAGTAAACAGCCTCTTCCCCCATTGCACAATTAAGCCACCGATCCGGCCACTTAACCCTGATAAAGGAGAGATGCAATGCATATGGCAACCACGACTGACAGGAAGGCAGGCCTCCCGCATCGCAGAAACACATTACTTAAAACAAAAAACAATAATAAAGATCAACGCCAGTCCTATGTTGTTGCACATCAGAGAAATGTGCTCCCGATGACTCAGCAGTGATTGTTAAGGACAATCATGCAAGTTGTTGGCGTTTATAGCTCAAGCTATTACACAAAACAGGCTATTAATCGCTATACTAGGCAACTTAATCAGATTGACCGCAGCCATTAGTTATTTATTTTCCCAAAAAAATAAATCGGCAAATAACTGCTCTGCCAATCAAATAAGCAATCATTATTTAAGCCCTGCAAACACGCCCGGAGAAATTTACCGGCACCGGAATATTCCGGGACAGGCCATGCAATGAATAATCGCATTATTCAGCTCAATACAATAACATAATGGCAATTTTTCAGTGCTATAGCTAGCCTGTGCACCCTTCCTGATGAAAACTGATTTACTTATATTACTAACGCAACGACTATGGCAGGCATTTTCCGGAGTTGTAACTATTTTTTTGGTAGCGCACTTTCTTACTCCCGAACTGCAAGGCTGGTACTACAGTTTTCTTAGCATTGCTGCCTTATACACCTTATTCGACCTTGGCCTGTCTATGGTCATCGTTCAGCTGACAGCGCATCTGTTTGTCGGATTAAGCTGGGGACATAAAGGAACTACCAAAGGTACGGGTACTGGTCAGTTTCAGCGATTTACTGCGCAAATTATCAGACATTACTGTGTGCTGGCACTGATTTTTGCTTTACTTGCTATTCCCGGTGGAATTATTTTTTTCTCCCATCAGCCACAAGCCACACCACAGGGTGTGCATTGGATGATGGCCTGGATAGGCATGGCTTGTGTTACTGCATTGGCAATCATCACGATACCAGCACTGGCTCTGGTAGAAGGCAGTGGCAATATCAAAGAAGTCTACGCAGTACGCTTAATTCAGGGCATGGCAGGATCAATCGCCTGCTGGATTGCATTAATCAGCAATGGCGGATTATGGGCAACAGTAATGACACCACTAATGAGTGTATTTACCATTGCACTATGGCTGAAAATTAAACGTCCGTTCATGCTGCTTGCACCAAAAAATACCATAGGGGCCGAACTTCAATGGAAAACAGAGGTCTGGCCACTACAATGGAAAACAGGACTAACCTGGTTATGCAGCTATTTAATAACCGCTATTTATACGCCAATATTATTTCACTTTCAGGGTGCTGTTGTTGCCGGACAAATGGGACTATCACTCACAATCGCCAACATGCTTGGTGTTTTAGCTCAGGCATGGATAGCACGGCACGTACCAGCGATGGCGCAAGCCGCCGCAGTACGAAACTGGGCGGAGCTTGATCGTTTATTTCTTAACGATTTATTTGTTTCTACAACTGCTTACCTGGCCGGAGCAGCTGTTCTGTGTGGTTTATACCTGTATGTACTTCCCTTAACGCCATATCAAGATCGTATTCTCCCATTCTGGACTTTTTCAGGTTTATTAGGGGTGGGATTATTTAACCATTTTATTACGGCATTTGCATCACAACTGCGATCTTATAAACAAGAGCCGCTGGTTTGGCTGACAGTGACCAGTGCGGCGATTATCGTTCCCTGTGCCATTTGGGCGAGCTCCGTTTACTCGGCACAAGGTGTGGTTGCAACTATTTTCTCCGTACAACTTTTTATATATTTACCAATAGCCACCTGGATTTGGATAAAGTCCAACAAAATTTGGAGAGCGCCAGCTCATGAAGCATAGTACAGATCGGCATCAAGGCCAGAAACCACTACTCACTATTGCCATCCCCACATGGAATCGTGCAGTCTACCTGGCAAAAACACTGGAGCAACTGCGCTCAGAAATTGCAAGCCTTACCGACTCAGAAACCAACACCGTAGAAATTCTGGTATCCGATAATGGCAGTGATGACAATACTCAAGCCGTAGTTGAGCAAGCGTTAACGGCCGGATGCCCAATTAACTATGTACGAAATCCGGTCAATATGGGCTCAGATGTCAATATAGCTCAATGCTTTAATCTGGCGACCGGAAAATATGTATTAATTCTGGGTGATGATGACTTACTGGTTGACCATGCCCTGGCTACCGTTCTGGCCAAATTAGCAGAAAAAAATTACGGTATCGTTTGCATGCGGGCGTATGGATTCAATCATGATTTCAGACGAGAATATCCCGGCAACTTCGGAGATGCACTGGAGTTCACAGACAGTGCTGCATTTCTCACCAAAATCAACTCCATCATGACCTTTATTTCTTCGTGCATTATTAATCGCGAAATATTATCCGATGTAGATGCAATGGCATTTTGCGGTGGGAATCTGGTGCAGGTTCACTTGGTTGTTCAGGCTGCAATCCGCTCAAAACAGAATTTCTTTTTCAATAGCTACCTGATTGCCTGCCAGCGGAATAACTCTGGCGGTTATGACTTTTCTACTGTTTTTGTCCGAAATTTAGGCGCTGTTCTTGATAACTACCAATCAGCAGGACTAAATCGTGCAACGATAATGGCAATTGAAAATCAGCTATTACTCACCTACTACCCATTTTATATACTTAGACAGCGTCTTACCAACAGCGGCAATCTGGCACAATGCCAGGCCGACTTCATACACCGCTTTCAGGGACGCGCTTTATTTTCTTATTGGATATCACCCATCATCACGCTGCCCAGACCGTGTGCCATTATGTGGGGAATAATGGCAACACTCATCGGGCGCACCCTCAATGGCGACTTACAGCGCGGTATCCGTTTCGGCTGGAGCCGGTTGACGCGTACCTGAACGGATTCGGGTATATTTTGGCTTATTCTTTGCTTTCTATGCCCAATTCCGCCAATTTTCGTGTAATGGTATTCCGGCCGATACCCAGTCGGATTGCCGCTTCATTTTTTCGTCCATGCGTATGTTTTAATGCGGATTTAATGAGAATTGATTCAAATTCACGAGATAAATTCCCCATTACGTCTTCCTGATTCTCCTGCAACATGGCAGTTGCCACCTCTTCGAGCAATAATTGCCAGTTTCCTGTTACGCCACCTTCAGGCAACAGGACAATAGGTGTCGCTGCATCCACAGACTCCGGAGCAGCGGACACCATGACAGGGACTGAAGTAGCAGGGACAAGCGCTGACGCAACCGGTACCGCCGGACGCATATGCGCCATAGCCACATCTGCCGCAATCAATTCCGGTGGTAAATCCTTAATTTCAACCGTCTGGCCGGGAGCCATAACAACGATCCAGTTACACAGATTTTCCAACTGTCTGACATTACCCGGCAACTCCAGCTGACTCAGAAAATGCATCGCGGATTCACTCATCCGCTTACTCTCCACACCCAGTTGCAATGCGCTTTGCATTAAAAAATGCCGGGTCAGAATAGGAATGTCCTCACTGCGTTCGCGCAAACTGGGCAAACGCAGACGAATCACATTTAAACGATGGTACAAATCCTCCCGGAACAAACCCTGCTGCACCCGTTGCTCCAGATTTTGATGCGTCGCAGCAATAACCCGGACGTTCGACTTAATCGGCTGATGGCCCCCGACGCGATAAAAATGACCATCGGATAAAACCCGCAATAAAC
>CAIWPG010000176.1 GCA_903914535.1 uncultured Oxalobacteraceae bacterium | reverse complement strand
TGGCAAATGGAAGCTCAGCCAAAACCGGCAAGATGCGGATAAACTGGGGGTGATATCCGGCCTGCAATCTGCCGGAAAAACCGGAGCAGATGACATGGCCTTGCAAATTAACCGGTTTGTTAAATAATCACATCAGCTAATTAATGTATGCTGATATGTGCTGATATGTGCGCTGATGTGTGTCTATACGTGTATCGTTAAACAAAAACCGGCTCTGTATCCAGAAGCACACCAAATTGCGCCAGCACATCCGCCTGTATGGCCTGTGCTAATTGCGTCACATCGGTGCCGGTAGCGTGCCCCAGGTTCACTAACACCAGCGCTTGTTTTGCATACACGCCGGCCTGCCCCAGAGCGCGCCCCTTCCACCCGGCCCGCTCTATCAGCCAGCCTGCTGCCAGTTTGACGCATTGCCCGCCGGCTTGCTGATAACTGATCAGATCAGGATACTGCGCCAGTAAAGCCTGGTACTGTTCTGTCGTCACCAGAGGATTCTTAAAGAAACTGCCGGCATTGCCAATCAGCTTAGGATCAGGCAGCTTGCGTTGCCGGATCGCACAAATAACATCACTCACTTGCTGCGGCGCCGGGGATGTCACACCGGCTAAGGCACTGGCAACATCACCATAAGCCAATCTGGCCCGCCACGGTTTAGGCAACGCAAAAGTAACATCCACAATCACGCCACGGTCACGCAAAGCACCTTTAAAAATGCTGTCGCGATAGGCAAACTGGCATGCTTGCCTGTCCAGGTGATGTATCTGTCCGCTAGCAAACTCAAACCAGCATACCGAATGCACTACATCATTGATCTCAACACCATACGCACCGATATTTTGCACAGGAGCTGCGCCGACACTACCGGGAATTAAAGATAAATTTTCTAATCCGCCCCACCCCTGCGTCAGGGTCCATTGCACAAAATCATGCCAGTTTTCACCGGCGGCAGCACGCACCAGTACGTGTTGATCATCCTCGGCAAGACATTCGCGTCCGCTTAAGGCCATATGTAAGACCACGCCTGGAAAATCCCGGGTAAAGATCAGATTGCTGCCGCCCCCCAGCACCAGCCGGGGTAAATCAGACTGAGCTGACTGGCTTAATGCACTTAACTGGGCAAGTTCAGTAATACGCACATAATGGCGTGCGACAGCAGCAATCCCAAAAGTATTATGAGATTGCAACGAAACATGAGATAAAAGTAGAGGACTTGATAGCATAGACAGGATTATAAACTGGTATAGCATGCGGCTGTCCGTTAAAATAGCCGGCTATGTTAACTAAGGAATGACTATGCCTTCATTTGATACCGTATCTGAAGCCAATATGGTTGAAGTAAAAAATGCGCTGGACCAAACTAATAAAGAAGTGAGCAATCGTTTCGATTTTAAAGGTTCGGATGCCCGCGTAGAACAAAAGGAACACGAGTTGACCGCCTATGCGGATGCCGAGTTCCAATTAGAACAATTACGTGATGTACTGATTACTAAATTAAGCAAACGCGGCGTTGATGTGCGTTTTTTGGATAATGGCAAAATTGAAAAAATTGGTGGCGACAAAGTAAAACAAGT
This sequence comes from uncultured Oxalobacteraceae bacterium, assembly GCA_903914535.1. Taxonomy (GTDB): domain Bacteria; phylum Pseudomonadota; class Gammaproteobacteria; order Burkholderiales; family Burkholderiaceae_D; genus Solimicrobium. The sequence continues at coordinate 30 of CAIWPG010000176.1, read as the reverse complement.
CATCAAAATCAAAAACGGCATTGAAACTGA
>CAIWPG010000175.1 GCA_903914535.1 uncultured Oxalobacteraceae bacterium | reverse complement strand
ATCCCCTCCGGCATAGAAAACACCAACTACTTTGTCACCACCAGCAACGGACGCTTCGTGCTGACTTTGTTTGAAAAGCTGACTCCAGGAGAATTGCCGTTCTACCTGAATCTGATGGCTCACCTCGCACGTCACGGGATTCCCTGCCCCAGCCCGGTAGCCAACCGGGATAACGGCTTTCTGAGTGAAATTAACCAAAAACCTGCCTGTATCGTCAGCCGACTTTCCGGCAAATCGCTAATTCACCCGGAGGTAGAACATTGCGCCTCTGTCGGAGCGATGCTGGGGCAAATGCATCTTGCCGGACTCAGCTTTTCCGAGACCATGCCCAATGCACGTGCAACAAGCTGGCGCGCCGACACCGCTCCCCAAGTGCTGCCATTTTTATCGGCTCAAGATGCTGAGCTCTTGCAAAGTGAAGTGGCGTTTCATGAGCAGAATACGCTGAACGGATTGCCACAGGGAGTGATTCACGCCGATCTGTTCCGCGACAATGTCTTGCTTGAGGGAACCCGCGTCGGTGGACTGATCGATTTCTATTTCGCCTGCAACGATTGTCTGCTCTATGACGTTGCCATCACGGTCAACGATTGGTGCATGGAGGCGGAGGGCGTGCTAAATGCAGAACGTACCCGTGCTTTCCTGCGTGCTTACCATTCGGCACGCCCCTTGCAGGAAGCTGAACGTCTGGCCTGGCCGGTTGCCTTGCGTGTTGCCGCTTTACGCTTCTGGATTTCGCGCCTGTATGACCTGCATCTTCCCCGCGACGGCGAGATGGTTCATCCGCACAATCCGGAACAGTTCAAGCGTATCCTGCAGCAGCACGTCGCCGCCCATAACGACGTAATCTGGTTAAACTAAAGATCAGTAAATCAGGAGATTGAGTTGCACGCCTTGTTAAGTCATCCCGCTGTACAATCAGGCCTTCAGCCTTTCATCGCCGCCTTGATCTTCTCAGAGTTATTTCTGCGCATGCGTTTAAGCGGGCTCGCAATAATTGCCGGTTTTTCCGTGATGCTTTATCTGGTGAGTGACCTCTCCTTTGAGCCCCTCACCCCGGATCATAAAATTGTATTGTTGGGATTCCTCTCCACGCTGCTAGGTTTGCTGTTTATGGTGTTCAACCCGCGCTGGTTGCGTTTTCTGTTGACGCTGGCCGGAGGCTGTGCAGCGATTTGGGCCATGCTGTCCATTCTAAAGCAATATGAATTAATGGCTTTGCCGTTATGGGCGGGTGGCTGCGCAATTTACGTTGGCTGGCTGGTATTCTGGTTTGACGGCCTGCACGACTCCTCGGCACGCGCTGGCAGCGCCGGAATGGCACTGGGATTGGGGAGCGGCGTGAGCGCACTGCTCTGTGCAACTACTTTACCGGAACAATTCGGTTTGGCGGTGGGTGCCGCCGCAGGCGCGTATTTATTAATTCAGATCATTACCAGCAGCCCCTTGCCCTGTGGCCGTATTTTCACTTTGCCGCTGGCTATCATCGCCGGACTTTCCGGTTGCCTGGCGATATTAACGACAAAATTACCGTGGTATAGTCTTCCGGTACTGGCGCTTATCCCTGTTGCAGCCAAAATTCCCTTATCCGGAATCCGCTCACTGTGGCTGCAGTCCGTGCTACTGTCTGTCATCTCCTTGGTGTTTGCCGGAGGTGCGGTGTATTTAACCTGGCGTGTGGTGGGTGGATCCTTGTTTTAAGCAAGATCCATAACCCCCTCATGCTGCTCACAATTTCCCTCACTGCGCTTTTGTCCTATCTGGTCATGCTGGCCGCATATTTTATGCCGCAACGGAGATACTTCCATATTCCGGTGATGCTCGCCACCATGGCTTTTGATGTGTCCCTACCTGTTTATCTGTATCTGCATCGCCACTGGTGGCACCGTCTGGTCGAACAACAAGAATTATTCTCGTCTCTCGTGTGGATGCATTTCATCCTGCTCATTGGAATGTACACACTGGATGCCATCCAGATTCATACTGCCCGGAAAATTTTGGGCGGTGACGCCACTGCCCGTCTGGCCACAGTTATAATTGCGCCGGTCGACGTAACTGCCAAAGGGCGGGTTATTGCAGGTGGCGATCGCCGCGCCAGCGCTGCCCAGCGCGCCGTAACCGTTGGTTCCGGTCCCTTGCACGGCCGCCGTTACCATCCCCCCGGAGGCGCCTTGACACAGTGTATCGGTCGTCGGGCGACAGCAGACGGTCTGCCCGTCGTCGACGGGCGGCGTGGTGCGCCAACTCTGCCATT
>CAIWPG010000174.1 GCA_903914535.1 uncultured Oxalobacteraceae bacterium | reverse complement strand
CTTATTTTTTTTTGAGTTCTCATGCCAAATTGGCTTCTACCTGAAAATATTGCCGATGTTTTGCCATCGGAAGCGCGCAAAATTGAAGAATTGCGGCGTGTATTGCTGGATCATTTTAGATTGTATGGGTATGAGCTGGTCATGCCCCCTATGCTGGAATATCTGGAATCCTTACTGTGCGGTGCTGGCCAGGATCTGGATCTGCGTACATTTAAGTTGGTTGATCAGCTGTCGGGACGCACCATGGGTGTTCGTGCCGATATGACTACGCAGGTAGCGCGGATCGATGCGCACCTGCTGAATCGTAATTCGGTAACCCGCTTGTGTTATGTCGGCAGTGTTTTGCATACCCGTCCATCCGGTTTGCATGCCACGCGCGAGCCCTTGCAGATTGGTGCTGAGGTTTACGGCCATGCCGGTTATGAAGCCGATGCAGAGATTCAGGCCTTGTTACTGGCTTCATTGTCAATAGCAGGTATGCCGCATGTACGCCTTGATTTGTGCCATGTTGGTGTATTACGTGCGATTCTGGAGCATGATCCGGTTGCTAAACAACATGAGCTTGATTTGTACTCTTTGCTTGAGGCGAAAGATGTACCCGGCTTGCAGGAAATATCGTGTGGATTCCTGGCGCAAACCAGATCTGCTTTATTGGCGTTGCCTAACTTGTACGGTGATGTTACTGTACTGGATCGCGCACGAATTGCACTACCGGCACTGCCGGAAATTACTTCTGCGCTGGATGAGTTAGCTGCTTTGGTTGCAATGATTCCATTGAATGCGCAGGCAGAGGTCATCATTGATCTGGCTGATTTGCGCGGTCTTCATTACCATAGTGGCGTTACTTTTGCTGCATATGTACCTGGTTTGCCCAATGCGGTGGCCAGGGGTGGGCGGTATGATCATGTCGGTGAGTCGTTCGGACGGGCCAGACCCGCGACAGGCTTCTCGCTTGATTTACGTGAGTTGGCTCGTTTGATGCCGGCAGCCGAACGTAAAAATGCAATTCTTGCTCCCTGGGGTGCAGATGCAGGTTTGCGTGAAAAAATTGCCGAGTTGCGTGCTCAGGGTGAGATAGTCATTCAAAATTTACCTGGTCACAAAAATGAATTAGACGAATTCGACTGCAATCGCGCCGTCGTTTTTGAAAATGGAAGTTGGATAATTAAAAGTTAGGTTAAGCGATGTCACAAATGAATACCGCAAAAAATGTTGTCGTTATTGGCACCCAGTGGGGCGATGAAGGCAAGGGAAAGATCGTTGATTGGTTAACGGATCACGCGCAAGGTGTCGTGCGTTTTCAGGGTGGCCACAACGCCGGACATACCTTGGTCATCGGCGGCCAGAAGACTGCTCTGCAGCTTATCCCTTCCGGGATTATGCGTCCCGGTGTAGCTTGTTATATTGGTAATGGTGTAGTTTTGTCCGTGCCTGACTTGCTGCGCGAAATTGATAAATTGCAGGCGAACGGTGTCGAAGTTGAGTCGCGCCTTAAAATTTCTGAGGCTTGCCCGGTTATTTTGCCTTACCACTGTGCATTGGATGCCGCCCGCGAAATCGCGCGTGGCGCAGCAAAAATTGGTACGACAGGTAAGGGCATTGGTCCTGCTTATGAAGACAAAGTAGCTCGTCGTGCAATTCGTGTTGCTGATTTGCTGAACCCTGAGCGTTTTGCTGAAAAATTACGTGAAAATTTGGATTATCACAATTTTGTGTTAACCAATTACCTGAATGCTGCACCGGTTGATTTCCAAAAAACACTGGATGATACCTTGGCGCAGGTAGCACGTATTGCTCCTATGGTTGCTGATGTATCCAGCGCACTTTATGCGGCCTACAAAGGTGGTGCTTCCCTGTTGTTTGAAGGCGCGCAAGGTAGTTTGCTGGATGTGGATCATGGCACGTATCCTTTCGTTACTTCAAGTAATTGTGTGGCCGGAAATGCGGCAGCCGGTTCAGGTGTTGGTCCTGGCATGCTGCATTACATTTTGGGCATCACTAAGGCGTATACCACCCGCGTAGGTTCGGGGCCATTCCCTTCAGAATTGCCTACTGACCAGGGCGTAGGACATCATTTGTCTTCCGTTGGTCATGAATTTGGTACAGTTACCGGCCGTCCGCGCCGTTGTGGCTGGTTTGATGCGGCTTTGCTTAAACGCTCGGTGCAGATTAATGGCGTGTCTGGTATGTGCATCACCAAGCTTGATGTTTTGGATGGTATTGAAACTTTGCAGATTTGTACCGGATATATGCTTGATGGTAAGTTGGTCGATATTTTCCCTAGCGGAGCTGAAGATGCAGGCCGTTGCCAGCCGGTGTATGAAACTATTCCGGGCTGGACAGAAAGTACCGTTGGTGCGAAAACGCTGGATGCGTTGCCAGTTAATGCGCGCAACTATATCAAGCGTCTTGAAGCATTAGTCGGTGTGCCTGTTGACATGGTGTCTACCGGTCCTGATCGTGAAGAAACGATTGTGCTGCGCCATCCTTACGCCTGATTGGCAGAATACAAGCTTGCCAGTGCGTTAAATGGCAGCGGCTGTGTTTGCTGGAAATGTATTTAAAAGAAAGCCATTGTCTGTTTATGCGGATGATGGCTTTTTTGTTTTAATGTTGTGTGCTTAATGGCTGGCAGTACTGATGGTAATTGGCGCCTGTAGTGCGGGGGAATTCATTCATCTCTGATAAAGACATGGTTTTTTTAGCCGGGATGGCGTGTGCAGCGGGAACTCCTCCAAATATTTAGTTATGGCGCAGGCAGACCCGCATTGCTGTGCCGGATTTTGT
>CAIWPG010000173.1 GCA_903914535.1 uncultured Oxalobacteraceae bacterium | reverse complement strand
GGACACAGTGTTGTCTACCAGATCGTCCATGCTGCTTAATTTTTGAGCACTGCCTATTTTTTCAGCAGTCGAGTTGCCTATTTTTTGTGCAACTGCCTCTTTTTTAAGCAACTCTTCGGGTGTGGCTTTGCGGTAGAGGGCCATCTTTATTTAGTCCTGGCGAAACGTTTTTAGCTGCTACGGATGCGACTTACTTGCATGTTATGCGCAATGCCGTGCGTGAAGAAGCCGGGGCACTGGTTCCTGTTACCGGTTCACAAATAGGGTTTGGCGGATTGCTGAATGTGGATGCTCAGGTTGAAATGGATTATGTGGATCAGCATTTTTATGTTGATCATTATGATTTTCCTGATAAAAAATGGGATAGGTTTAACTGGCGCATACAAGATAGTTCCCTGTTGCGGGATCAGCTTGATACTTTATTGCAGCAAACTTTTTACCGGGATTTAAAAAAACCGTTTGTAATGAGTGAACTGAATCAGCCTTATCCGAACCGGCAAGGGGCTGAATTACTGCCTGTGGTGGTTTCGCTGGCCAGTGTGCAGGACTGGGACGGCTTATTTTATTACAATTACTCAAATTCAGAGAATTGGCCTGTTGCGCCGAATAACTTTGCGCTGGCTGGTGATAGTGCAAAGCTGGCGGAATGTGGTATTTCTGCATCTGTTTTCAGGCAGTTTCAAATTCCGGCACTGATTCCCGTTCGTGCTATTCCTGTTTCAAGTACGGTGCGGGTTAAGGTTTCGGGATTGCAAAATGAGCAATTGTGGCCGAAATTTTTATATTCCGCGTATGGGTTGATGCCGCAACACGCATGGTTGTATAAGATTGGTTTTGTACCTGACGGCACATCGGAACCCGATAAGCCTGCTGCATTGCCGGGGGCGTCTCAGTTGCTCAATAGCGGCGTTCGTGAATTAAGCATCAGTTCTGATCCGCATCAATTGCTTATGTCCGGAAAATATACCCGGTTTTTTGCGGGATTTTCTGAATTGAACAGCGCGAATGCCATTGGCTCCTGGTCACTTAAGTTATTACCGCCGAATCGTGGTTTTGGTGTGCTGGAAGCTATTAGCCGGGATGGTTTGCCAATAGAAAGCTCAAGGCGTATTTTACTGGCCTGGGTGAGTAGCAGTATGGGCACCCAGCCGGAAAGTGCTCCGCAGCGGCCTAAAATACTGCAAGCGGCCGGCGATCTGGATAACTGGTGGGTACTGGAGCCGGATTCTGCATTAAATCGTGATGGCATAACTGCCGGGCCGCGTGATTCCCAGGGGCCAGTCTGGCTGGAGCGCCTGCCTGCGCATCTGAGTGTGCCCAGCAGTTTTAATCATATTGTTGTGTATCCGCTGGGTGAACAGGGGCAGCGGCTTGCGGCATTGGATACGAGTGCTGTTCATCACACAGATATCGGATTTGATATTGATTTGCATACATCTGCCAGTGCGTTTTTAAATGCGCCGATGGCGTATTCGCCTTGGTACGAATTGGTTTTTTACTAGGAGATCGCTGTGGTCGGGAGCGTCAGAGCTATTTTGTTGATTTGGCTGGTCAGCGCATCTGCTGCGGCGGCGCCGGAACTGGTTTTACAGGTGGCTACCAGCTGGCAGGACGATAGTAATCCGCTGCGTACTCCTGAGTCACAATCTGTTGTTTCGACAAGGGTGTTGGGTAACGATATTCGTGCCGGTCTGGTGTTGCCATTATTGTCTGAACGTACCCGACTGGTTTTGGGGGCGGCTCAGGGTGATGCGCAATACCACGGCACAGATCAGTTGTCACATCAGACCCATGCCTGGGATGCGGCACTGGAATGGGCTTATGGTGATTTGTTTAACGGCCGACTGATTGCATCTGATGATCAAAGCCTGTATTCCTACTCGGATGGTTCGCTCACACAACTGGATTTGGCACACACAGCACAACAGGCTACGGAAGTCAGTTTAAAAGTAAGTCCGGAATTGTCGTTTCCGGTGCGGGTAGAACAAACGCAGTTTCACTATGACCTGATTGAAAATCAGTGGTACGATTCCAGCCAGAAAGCGTCTCAGATTGGCTTGCTTTATGAGTCGCCTACCGGGTCGCAGGTACAGTTTGGTATGCGTAGCTCGAACACGGTATTCACACAACGCACTCCGGCTCAGATACTGGCAATGGATAGCAGTTTGCATGATTCCGAGCTCTTTGCTGATGTAGACTGGAAATACAGTGTTAAAACCGGCATCAGGATGCGGGTGGGGGTCATTGAACGGGAATACCCTGATCTGACCGCACAGGATACCCGCCTGGTTTCGGCAATGCTGACGACATCGTATGCTTACTCTCCGCAATTGCTGATTAAAACCCAGTTGTGGGATCGTCCTTATCCCTTTATTAGCAGCTCGGTACTATATATGCTTGCAAAAGGGGCCAGGCTGAGCGCAGCATGGGCATGGAGCGAAAAAGTCCATTTGCGCGGCTTTGTATCTTTACAGCATGACGATTTAATTAATACTCCCACTTCACCCAGCAGCAGTTCCTCTGAGCAAGAACGTCGTGCAGGTTTGATGCTTGACTATTTGTGGCAGCCCAATATGCGTTTTTTTGCTGAGGCGCAGTTGGAAAATCAGTTACGTATGCCTGCTTATCCGAATATTGCAGAGACTCGTGTCCGGGTCGGCCTGGAATATACGTTCGAAAATAGTCCCGGAGCTGCAAAAAATAATCCGATGTCGCGCTTTCAGCCCTACTTCTGGTAAGCATGAAAGTTGTCTGTGCCAGTTTCTTGAAGCAGCATGATAAAGCTGTTACCATGAATTGCCTGAATCTTATCGTGGAGTCGGAAATTGAAAGAATTAAAATTAAACAGTCAATTTGCGCCTGGTGAGCAAAAAACTGATGCCCCGGTTTCTGATAACGGTAACATTTTATTGTTTGTCGGGCGCAGTAACTTTAGAAAAGGGTCAGTTCCTTTGCAGCGTCTGACCTCTTGTTTCAATTCATCCGGTAGTACGGTTATCTGGTACGAGAGCCGGTCCACGAGTACGGCAAAATTACTGGATTCAGCCTGCAAAAAATATAATTATTTAATAGAGAAGTCTGTTTTTTTTCGCTATTCCTTGCTTCAGAAAATCCTGAAAGCTGGTGTCAGGATAGCAGTTCTCCTGGCTCATCCTGACCGGTGGGATCATTTTTTGCATATTTTTCTGGAGCTGTTCAGAGAGGAACCTATTTCTGCACAGGCGAAGGATTTACGTCGGTTTATACAACGTATGGGTGTCGGAAAACCCATTTCTATCTTGTCCCATTCTTCCGGCGGACGAATTTCATCGCTGATTCAGGACGAAGCTGCCATTGATAAAATTGTTTGCTTTGGCTATCCTTTTAAGCACCCTGATATGCCTCCTGAGCCGTTGCGCACGCAACATCTGGCCGCTATGACGAAGCCGCTGCTGATTATTCAGGGTAAACGGGATCAATACGGCGGGATGGATGCGCTGGAGCGCTATTCGTTCGCGCCCGGTACGCAGATGACCTTTGTGGATACGGATCATGATTACGACCCGATACCCACCCCCGAATGGGACGCGCTGTCTGAAAAAATACGTGAATTTATTAAAAGCAAATAGCAAAAAAAATAGTTGAATCCGTTGTTCGCTGACGTAATCATTTAATTGACCCGGTCAGGCTTGATGCTGGTCAATTGCAAAGTAGTAATTAGCATTTTTTGAATAAAAATTCCTTGTAATACCAGGTTTCTACCTAATCTGATGGGTATACAACGTTACCGGAGATATTCATGCGTTTTGATAAGCTCACTACAAAATTACAGGCAGCACTGGCGAATGCGCAAAGCCTGGCAGTGCGTCACGATAATCCTTACATTGAACCGGTGCACGTCTTGCTCGCCTTATTAGGTGATGAAGATGTGTCAGCCAGTTCGCTGTTACAGCGCGCCGGGGTTAATGTCGCTGCACTTTCTCAGTCACTGAATGGGGCATTGGGTAAATTGCCTAAGGTGACCGGCACCGGCGGTGATATACAGCTGGGGCGCGATTCTACCGCCTTATTTAATCTGGCTGAAAAAGAATCACAACAGCGTGGCGATCAATACCTTGCCTCGGAAATCGTCTTGCTGGCATTTTGTGAAGATAAATCAGAAGCCGGTCAGCTGGCGCGTCAGCATGGCCTGAACAAAAAATCCATGCAGGCCGCGATTGCCGCCGTGCGTGGCGGTGCAGCCGTGGATGCGCCGGAAGCCGAAGGTCAGCGCGAAGCATTGAAAAAATACACCATGGATCTGACTGAGCGTGCACGCATGGGTAAGCTGGACCCGGTGATCGGGCGCGATGATGAAATTCGCCGTACCATCCAGATTTTGCAACGTCGCAGTAAAAATAACCCGGTGCTGATAGGTGAGCCGGGAGTTGGTAAAACAGCCATTGTAGAAGGTCTGGCACAGCGTATTGTGAACGGAGAAGTGCCTGACAGCCTGAAATCCAAACGGGTACTGTCACTGGATATGGCCTCCTTGCTGGCCGGTGCCAAATACCGGGGCGAATTTGAAGAACGGCTCAAAGCCGTATTGAAAGAAATTGCTCTGGATGAGGGGCAGACCATTGTTTTTATTGATGAGTTGCACACCATGGTGGGGGCTGGTAAAGCCGAAGGGTCAATTGATGCCGGTAATATGTTGAAACCGGCACTGGCGCGCGGCGAGCTGCATTGTGTCGGCGCTACCACGCTGGACGAGTATCGCAAGTATGTTGAAAAAGATGCGGCGCTGGAGCGTCGCTTTCAAAAAGTGATGGTTGATGAGCCTAGTGTGGAAGCAACGATTGCGATTCTGCGCGGCCTGCAAGAAAAGTATGAACTTCATCATGGTGTTGATATCACCGACCCGGCCATTGTAGCGGCGGCGGAATTGTCGCACCGTTATATTACCGACCGTTTTTTGCCGGATAAAGCGAT
>CAIWPG010000172.1 GCA_903914535.1 uncultured Oxalobacteraceae bacterium | reverse complement strand
TATGAAAGGGCAATAAGTGGTATGCAGCAGAACTACCATCGGCAGGTCGCGCTTTACCCCAATAACGAAAATATTCTGCAATTTCATCCATTCTCACTCCTAAATAAGCACCACCCCCAAAACTATACCCACCCCCAGGCTCACAGCGTGAGCCACCCCACTCACCCGACATTTTTATTTTATGGCCGACTTCATCCGCGCTATTCCTTCCTCCAGCATAAACATCACCCTGTCCCGCAGTGCGACCGGTTCCAGCACTGTTACTTCCGGCACATGGCGTAAAATATCCATGACCAGTTCTCGGTCGTCGCTGTAAGGGAATGTCAGGATGTAGTTGCCGTCGGCATCAAAATGAGATTGTTGTTGCGGGTGCCAGGACTCTTTGCTCACCCAGCGGGCTTTGTCCGGTGAAAATTGCAGCGTAGCCCAGCTTAAATTACCCCCGCTGAAAATGCCGTAACCAACTGTAAACACGGCATCCAGTTCCGATTCCGGAACATCCAGTGCGGTCTGATTCAATACCTCGGCATGGGTGATGGCATCCAGTGCAAATGAGCGCATGCCTTCTCTTTTATGGCACCACGCTTCCAGATACCAATTGTCACGGTAATACAGCAAGCGCTGCGGAGAAAGAATGCGTGATTCGGTTTGATGGCGACTGCGGTTAGCGTAATCAATACGTAACTGGCGGCGTCGTAATACCGCATTGGATACCGGCTCAAACGAGTTAAGCTGAACATGTCTGGCATTCACACGCAACAGACGTATGCGTGTTTTGATGTCTTTAGCAGAAAGCTGCGGCCCTTCCAGCACCTGGTGCAAGCGGTCCGCTAACGGCTGAAGATGAGGAGACAGCAGACCCGGCTGTAGTTCTGCGAGTAATTGCTGCATGGTCAGCAACGCATAGATTTCATCTGCGCTAAACCAGATTCCAGGCAACTCCTGCACCGTATTTCCGGAGGATTCAGGCAATCGGTAGCCGCCTGCATCGTGGTCAAATTCCACCGGCATATTCATCCGGTCCCGCATATAAGCTAAGTCACGCTTAAAGGTAGACAAAGAAATATTCAGGTCACTTAAAAACTGTTCCCGGCTAACGATGGCATGACACTCCAATCGCTGCTTGATATGGTATATCCGCTCAATTTGACTCATAACATGCGTTTAAACCAAGTAAAAATTATAAAAAGATAATTTTTACTTTAGCATGTATTTTTGATTAATAATTTCCAAAAAGAAAATAATTATTGAGTTATTGATTATTAACAACAAAGTGAAATAACTTTACTCACTATCCCCGGCAATCTGATGTAACCATTCCAGCAAAGGTATGGTTGCCGGTAGTAAGGGTTGTACAGCAATGGTTTTTCCCTGCCATGCCAATTGCTGTCCTTCCAGTCCCTGCGGTTCGCCGCGCCAGCCGCGACAGATATAAAAATGCAGCCGGACGTGGGCGTGGGGATAAATATAATCCACGCCACACCAGGCCTCTGCCCTGGTGATTTCAATGCCCAGCTCTTCCTGAAACTCGCGTACCAGTGCACTGGCAATGTCTTCGCCGGGCTCGACTTTACCACCAGGAAACTCCCAGTAGCCCGCATACGGTTTGCCTTCCGGGCGTTGTGCCATCAGCACATCACCATTGGATTGCATTAATATGCCGACAGCCACATTAACGGGAGCCTGGATGTTTACTTCTGCGGAAACAGATTGCACCGGTTCAGCCATTACTATTGATCACTTTACCGACATAATCACGGGCAAACTGACCGGCAACACGCCCAGAACGTGAGCCACGTTGCAAAGCCCAACGCAAAGCTTCCGGACGTGCGGCTTCAATCTGTGCGGCGGTACAGCCCAACTCAGATAACCAGTGTGCAGCAATATCCAGATAATCATCCTGCTTAAACGGATAAAACGACACCCACAAGCCAAAACGCTCCGAGAGTGATATTTTTTCTTCGACGGTTTCACCGGGATGCAAATCACCATCGTCGGTAAAACGGTAGGTCGCATTGTCGGTATTACGCTCGGGGAGTAAATGACGACGGTTGGAGGTAGCGTAAATTAACACGTTATCAGACTGAGCAGATACGCTGCCATCCAGCGCCACTTTAAGTGCTTTATAGCCGCGTTCACCTTCCTCAAAAGATAAATCATCGCAAAAAATAATAAAGCGTTCCGGGCGATTTGCCACCAGCTCGACAATCTCTGCCAGATCAACCAGATCTTCTTTATCTACCTCAATCAGGCGCAAACCTTGTGCAGAAAATTGATTCAGACAGGCTTTAATCAGCGATGATTTACCCGTACCGCGCGCACCGGTCAACAAGACATTATTGGCGGGTTTTCCGGCCATAAACTGACGGGTATTTTGTTCAATCTGCTGCTTTTGCGTGTCAATCTGACACAGATCATCCAGCCGTATCACAGCGAGCTGCCGTACCGCATGCAAATAACCGCGTCCACTACGTTTTTGCCAGCGAAACGCCTGAGCCTGTTCCCAGTCCGGTGCTTGCGTTTCCGGTGGCAACAAGGACTCAACCCGACTCAGCAATTGTTCTGCACGTCGCAGAAAATGTTCCAGAGGATCCATAGCCGGCATCAGGAGCGATAATCCGCGTTAATAGTGACATACTCATGCGATAAATCGCACGTCCATACTGTAGCACTGGCGCTACCGCGTGCCAGCATGACCCGGGTCGTGATTTCACTGCGTTGCATAACGCGCTGTCCGTCGTTTTCCTGATAGTCAGGATGGCGTCCGCCATGTTTAACTACCCAGACATCATCCAGATACAAATCGACCTTACCTACATCCAGGTCAGCTATGCCCGCTTTACCAATCGCCATCAACAGGCGGCCCAGATTAGGGTCTGAAGCAAAAAAGGCAGTCTTAACCAGCGGTGAGTTAGCAATGGAGTACGCAACCTGACGGCACTCTTCCACGCTCTGGCCTTGCTCTACCGTGACGGTCATAAACTTAGTAGCACCTTCACCATCACGTACAATCGCCTGTGCCAACTGCTGTGCCAGTCCGGTCACAGCTGCTTCCAGCGCGGCGTATTCCGGTGAATCAATATCTGTCACTTCAAAGTCCGTCATGCCGGTAGCGATCAGCATAAAGGCATCGTTGGTGGAGGTATCACCATCAATCGAAATACAGTTAAACGACTGATCCGCCACGCGCTTGACCATACGGTCTAAAACAGATTGCGATACCTTGGCATCCAGAGCGATAAATCCAAGCATGGTCGCCATATTTGGCATAATCATGCCCGCACCTTTACTGATACCGGTCATGGTCACCAGGTATTTATCGATACCGACCATGCGTGAAGCCGCTTTAGGTTGCGTATCGGTAGTCATGATGGCTTCTGCCGCAGCAAACCAGTTATTTTCTGTTAAGTTGGCAACGGCTTCCGGCAAACCGGCAATCAGACGATCTACAGGTAATTGTTCTAAAATCACGCCGGTTGAAAACGGCAAAATTTGCGATTCTTCACAGTTCAGGTGCTTCGCCAGTGCCACGCATGTAGCATTAGCCGCTGCCAGACCGACTTCACCGGTACCCGCATTTGCATTACCGGTATTAATCACCAGAGCGCGTATTGGTGTGCCGGATAAGGTCACCGCATCCAGATGGGCTTTGCACACTTGTACCGGTGCGGCACAAAAACGGTTGCTGGTTAATACCCCGGCAACCGTAGCCGATGGTGCCAGTGTCATGACTAATAAATCTTTACGGTCTGCTTTACGAATGCCAGCCTGCGCAAAGCCAAGTTGGATACCTGCAACAGGGTGTAAGTGGGCAGGATCAGGTAAGGGAGAATTAACAGCCATGATATGAGGTTTCCTAGCAGTGAAAGTAAGTGAGCATTGTAAAACATTAGCGATAAAACGGGGGAATATGACAGGGTATAATCCTCTGTCACCGCTATTCCTTACAAAATAAGGAATAGCGGCCGACAGCCTCTCCTCCCCGCTCAATGTCGACAACAATATCAAAAAAATACTAAAATACCACGACATACTGGGGAAAAGGTCTCCTTGTACTAAAAATCACTTACTATTCTACCCAACGTCGCTTACCTTGATGAACCCATGAGTCAACTTCAGTCCTGCCACCCAGATCACCTGCCACTATTATTTACCTTAGCCTTATGGGGTATGCCTCTTCCGGTTACCAAACTCACTGATTTTTTGCAAGGACATGCACAAAAAACTTCAGCAGGGACGAACTATACCCTCATAAAAGTGAAAGACATTCTAAAACAACTCAGTCTGGATCATGTGCTTGAACAAACGGGTACAACAGGATTTGTAATCGGCACGGAGTTAAAATTTGAGGCGCTGCTCGAACTACAGCAAAGCGGAAAATTAAACGACTGGATACAGGCCGTTCAGCAATTTTTAACCAGCCAGCGGGAATACGCCGTATGGTCAACCCCTTCACACGCCTTTTGTCAGCGCGAAATTCTGTTTGCTGCCTTAACAAACGATGTCGCCAGGCTGGTTCAGTGGCGTGCGCAATTTTTTGCTTTCTCCAATACGTTTAACGATCTGTCCGCAGCCCAGTTTTTCAGCACACCTGCCGGAGTCGACCTGTTTTGCACGATGTCGGGTGAAATCCAGTCCAGGCTCCTGTTTGATCTGTTCTCCGCCGCCAACTGGATGCTGGAAGATTGCAGAATCGCCTATTATTACGCCACTGCGCATATCGGCAGCTTATTTCAGCATAACGGGACACTCATTGAAGTGCTGCGTATTCAGGCGATATTACGGGGGGAGACTAAGGAAAAACTGGATAAATTATTCAGCATATCCACTACGGGCAAGGTCGCCAAGGCAATACGGGCATTAACACAAGGCGACTTTGACACCAGTGCTGCCTTATTTGCCGAAGAAATCAAAATCGGCAAAACCAATACCGGTAAACGTAAATACATTCTGCCGAGCGAAGTTGGCTTATTTTATACACTGACGCAATTGGCGAAGAATACACCAGCCAATCTCAAGCTGGCCAAAGAGCAGGTGGACGACGGATGCAAAACCAATTGCGCGCATTTTTATCCGGCGGTCAAACCCTTACTGGAGCATCTGACTAACGGCTCGGTACTCAACCAGCGTTCACTTGAAATCCACTTCAACAATCTTGATAATTTATTTGTCAGTATGGCCTGCTACTGGCAGGATTGTCCTGCCACAGATCAATTAAGACAACACCTGACACATCTGCACACTTCGGCCCGACAGACAGGTTATCTGTGGGTTGCCGCAGAAGCAGACCAACTATTGCAACACCACTTTGGCATAGCACCGGAATCAGGTCACTGGCACAACGACCAGGGGCTGGTGCCACTGTGCGGTATTGTGCAACGTGAAGAAGCATGGAAGCGTGCCTTATCCGCACTCACGCAATTAAAATCCAGTGGCACAACAACCGTCACGGCCGATACCCGAATCGCCTGGTTTCTGGAATGCGAATCCCATTACATTAATCTGGAACCACGCGAACAAAAACGCAGCGCCAAAGGCGTATGGAGTAAAGGCCGCCCCATCGCGCTCAAGCGCCTGTCATACGAACAAGCCAGTTTGCCGGGCATTATTGAACAAGACAGAAAAATCGCGACCTGTATCCGTAAATCCTACGACAATTATTACGGTGGCAGTGATTACGAACTCAATGGTGAAACAGCCCTGCCGTTCCTGATCAACCATCCGGCAGTATTCTGGATGGATGCGCCCGATATCCGCATCGACATCATTAAAGGCGAACCGGCACTGCTGCTTAAAGAAAAAAATCAGCAAATCAGCCTGCAGCTCGACCCGGATATGAATGCAGATGAAGCCGTTATCTGGCGACGTATTACCCCTACCCGTTTAGCGGTTTATCCCAATACCCCAGAGATTAAACAGATAGCTGCCATCGTCGGCAACGGACTGACTGTACCCGCCAGCGCCAAAACGCAATTGGTGGATGTCATCGCTGCCATAGCCCCACATCTGGCCATACATTCCGATTTACCCGAACTGGCACAACACATCACCACTATCAATGCCGACGCGACGCTCTATGCGCATCTGCTGCCACTCAAAGAAGGATTACGCCTGCAATTTTTAGTACGGCCGCTGCCCGACGGAGGCTGGATGGTACCGGGCAAAGGTGCAAAACATGTATTAGGCGAGCAAACAGAAAACGGCGTAAGAACAGCGGTTCAGGCCAGCCGGGATTTGGCTGACGAACTACGCCATCTCAACAAGACAGTGCAGCACTGTGTTGCTCTGCAACTGGCAGAAGAAACCGCACAAGAATGGGAACTGGGACACCCGGAAACCTGTCTGGAATTACTCAGCCAGTTAGCCGTATTAAAAGACCAGCCAGACAGTGCACTGCAATTAGTCTGGCCGGAAGGTGAACGGTTTCGCATCAAAGCTTCACGCACACTGAATCAGTTACGCTTGTCCATTAAAAAACAGGGCGAATGGTTTGTTGCCGGTGGTGAACTTCAACTGGATGATGGCCGGATTATGGCCTTACGCGAACTGCTGCAACTGGCAGCCAGCGCCACCGGACGTTTTTTACCCTTGGGCGATAATCAATTTTTAGCTATCACCGACAGTTTTAAAAAGCGCCTGAACGAATTAAATGCCCTGACCGAACCCAGTGGCAAAGATGGCATACGAATTAATCCGCTGGCCGCACCCATTCTGGCCGAGCTGGCCGCAGAAGTCGATGATCTGCGCACCGATGCTGCCTGGAAGGATCACATCAAAAAACTGGATAGTCTGGCTGACTACCAGCCGCAACTTCCTTCCACCTTACAAGCAACATTACGCGACTATCAGCTGGAAGGTTTTCAGTGGCTGTCACGTCTGGCACACTGGGGAGTCGGTGCTTGTCTGGCCGATGATATGGGATTGGGCAAAACCGTGCAAACACTGGCGGTCTTATTGCAACGCGCCCCCAAGGGCCCGGCACTGGTTGTTGCCCCTATTTCTGTTGCCATGAACTGGCAGGCCGAAGTAGCACGCTTTGCGCCTACTCTCCGGGTGCGGGCTTATCATCAAAACCGTTCACTGGATAATCTGGGCCCATTTGATCTGGTAATCGCCAGCTACGGCATGCTGCAACTGGATGCAGAGGCGTTTGCCCGGCCACAGTGGCATAGCGTGGTACTGGATGAAGCCCAGCTCATTAAAAATGCAGCGACCAAACGCAGTCAGGCGGCGATGGCATTACAAGCAGATTTCCGCATTATTGCCAGCGGCACACCGGTAGAAAATCATCTGGGTGAGTTATGGAATTTATTTCGGTTTATTAATCCCGGCCTGCTCGGCTCCAAAGAACAATTTGCAGAGCGCTTTACCAACCCGATTGAGCGCGGTGACAAAGCAGCACGCACCTATTTAAAACGACTGATACAGCCTTTCATTTTACGTCGTACCAAAACACAGGTATTAAGTGAGCTGCCGGCACGTACCGAAATCACGCTACAGGTCGAACTGTCTGAACAAGAACGTCACCTGTATGAAGCATTGCGTCAGGAGGCACTGGATAAACTGGCGCACATGTCACCGGAACAGGGCAAATCCATGCAGGTACTGGCAGAAATCACCAAACTGCGCCGCTTTTGCTGTAATCCCGGACTGGCGATCAAAGGCAGCACCGTCGCAGGCAGCAAACTGGCCGTTTTTGCCGAAGTCACCGGAGAACTACTGGAAAATAATCATAAAGCACTGGTATTCAGCCAGTTTGTCGACCATCTGGCGATAGTACGTCAGTGGCTGGAACAGCAAGGCATCCGTTACCAGTACCTGGATGGCAGCACACCGGCACTGGAACGTAAAAAACGGGTTGATGCCTTTCAGGCCGGCGAAGGCGATGTCTTCCTGATTAGTTTAAAAGCAGGCGGCACCGGTTTAAACCTGACCGCCGCCGACTACGTTATCCATCTGGACCCCTGGTGGAATCCCGCCGTTGAAGACCAGGCATCCGACCGGGCTCACCGCATCGGTCAAGCCAGACCAGTCACCATTTACCGCCTGGTTGCCCAACAAACCATCGAAGAAAAAATCCTGGCGCTGCATGCAGAAAAGCGCGATCTGGCAGACAGCCTGCTGGAAGGCGGCGATGCTTCAGGAAAAATGGATACGGCAGCTTTGTTACGGCTGCTGAAGGAAGGCGTGTAGCGTATTACTCAACACGATACGTCCTTTTCTTAATACAAAAAACCCCTCAGTTCATACCGAACTGAGGGGTTTTTCATCAACAATACAGCAAATTGCCAGGTGACTTGTCAGTTCAGTGAATGCTTACACTAAACGACCATGACACACTTTGTATTTTTTACCGCTACCGCAAGGACAAGGATCATTGCGTCCGACTTTTAATTCATAGTTCATTTCCGGTTGGCGCGGTGTATCGCCAGGCAGTTGCACTGTCGGATCAAACAAGGTTTCCGGCGCAGCTTCCGCATCGAAATCAGCGTGCTGATAATGAACATTAGCTAAATGATCATGTTCAACAGCATCAATCTCTGCACGTGACTGAACACGTACTGTCATTACTGTTTTAATGACGTCGTGTTTGATCATTTCCAGCATCTGTGCAAACAATTCAAACGCTTCACGTTTGTATTCCTGCTTAGGATTTTTCTGGGCATAACCACGCAAATGTATACCCTGACGCAAATGATCCAGCGCTGCCAGATGTTCACGCCAGTGGGTATCCACACTTTGCAACATGACACTGCGTTCAAAACCGCCAAATGACTCTTTACCGACAATCGCGACCTTAGCATCGTAAGCTTGCTGCGCAGCTTCCAGTACCTTATCGAGCAAATCGGCATCGGTCAACTCGGTTTGCTCACGCAGCAATTGCTGTAGTGGCAGATCCAGTTGCCACTCATTCGCCAGTGTAGCTTCCAGTGTACTGACATCCCACTGTTCTTCCACCGATTCTGCCGGGACATAGGTACGCAGAATTTCGTGGAATACAGCACCACGCAATGAATTGATCATTTCTGAAATATCAGTCGCTTCCAGTAACTCATTACGTTGCTGGTAAATGACTTTACGCTGATCGTTAGACACGTCATCGTATTCAAGCAATTGCTTACGAATATCAAAGTTACGTGCCTCGACTTTGCGTTGCGCCGACTCAATCGAACGGGACACAATACCCGCTTCAATTGGCTCGCCTTCCGGCATTTTCAGTCTGTCCATGATGGCGCGTACCCGGTCGCCGGCAAAAATACGCAACAAGGCATCATCCAGACACAGATAAAAACGTGATGAACCAGGATCACCCTGACGACCGGAACGACCACGCAACTGATTATCGACCCGGCGTGACTCATGACGCTCGGTACCAATAATGTGCAAACCACCGGCATTGACTACGTGGTCGTGCAGAGACTGCCACTCATCACGCAATTGCTGCGATTGCTTTTGCTTGTCAGCATCGCTGAGTTTGCCATCCGCTTCAATTAATTGAATTTGTTTGGCAACATTACCACCAAGCACAATATCAGTACCACGACCCGCCATATTGGTGGCGATGGTAATCATCTTCGGACGACCAGCCTGAGCAATAATTTCGGCCTCACGCGCATGCTGCTTCGCATTCAGGACATTATGCGACAATTTCGCTTTAGTCAGAATACCGGACAACAATTCGGAATTCTCAATCGAGGTCGTTCCCACCAGCACAGGCTGACCACGCTCGTAACAATCCTGAATATCGATCAGCATGGCATTGTATTTCTCTTGCGAGGTTTTATACACCTGATCCTGACGATCTTTACGTTGCGAAGGACGATTTGGCGGTACGACAACGGTTTCCAGACTATAAATTTCCTGGAATTCATAAGCTTCAGTATCTGCCGTTCCGGTCATACCGGACAAACGGGTGTACATACGGAAGTAATTCTGGAACGTGATGGAAGCCAGGGTTTGATTCTCGTTCTGAATCTTCACACCTTCTTTGGCCTCTACTGCCTGATGCAAGCCTTCTGACCAGCGGCGTCCGGTCATCAGACGACCGGTAAATTCATCCACGATCACGACTTCATCATTCTGAACAACATAGTGCTGATCTTTAAAATACAGTGCGTGAGCACGCAAAGCAGCATACAAATGGTGAATCAAAGAAATGTTAGCTGCATCGTATAATGAAGCGCCTTCAGCAAGCAAACCCATCTTAGTGAGAATCTGCTCAGCGTGTTCATGACCGGCTTCAGTCAATAAGACCTGATGTGCTTTTTCATCTCTGGTGTAATCACCCGGCACCTCGACATGGCCCTTGCCATCCGGGGTTTCTTCACCAATCTGCAAAGTCAGCAGTTTAGGAACTTCGTTGATTTTGTAATATAAATCGGTGTGATTTTCGGCCTGACCGGAAATGATCAGTGGCGTGCGTGCTTCATCAATCAGAATAGAATCGACTTCATCGACTACCGCAAAATTCAACTGACGCTGAACCCGCTCACTGGCTTCGTACACCATATTGTCGCGCAGGTAGTCAAAGCCAAATTCATTGTTGGTACCGTAGGTGATGTCAGCAGCATAGGCCTCTTGCTTTTCATCATGATCCATCTGCGACAGATTAATGCCGGTAGACATGCCCAGCCAGCTGTACAACTGCCCCATCCACTCCGCATCACGCCGGGCCAGATAGTCATTAACTGTCACTACGTGCACGCCTTTGCCGGACAAAGCATTAAGATAGGCTGGCAAGGTCGCCATCAGCGTTTTACCTTCGCCGGTCCCCATCTCTGCAATTTTGCCATAGTGCAAAACCATGCCACCGATAAGCTGTACATCAAAATGACGCATCTTCAGGCAGCGCTTACCAGCTTCACGACACACAGCAAAGGCTTCTGGCAATATGGAATCAAGTGTTACACCTTGTGCGATTCGCGCCTTAAACTCCGCGGTTTTAGCCTTTAAACCGGCATCCGACAGTGCTTCTAAAACGGGCTCCAGTGCATTAATCGACCGCACAGTGCTTTGGTATTGCTTTAGCAGTCGCTGATTGCGACTACCGAAAATCTTGGTCAGAATGGACATGCGATTTGTGAGTATTGTGAGTAAGATTTTATAAAAAAAGGGAACCCGGTGAGCCGGTAATGCAAGATACAAGCTGCTCAACCCGCGATTCTACCACGCGTACCATCTAAATCGGACACAAAGCCAGCTAAATCCGGCACAACGGCTCAAATTGTGCATTAATCACCGGACTTATGCAAATTGACACACCTAAAAGCAGGCAGTAACGCAAATCAGGGCGGCATGAACCTGTCCTGTAAAGAGGGACTGACAAATGCCGCCTTGGTTCCTGCTTTTGTCTGATTACGTATTTTGCACAGTAATAGTAGGAAATTTACTACTCATATCACGCGCCTTATCTGCGACTTTAATCGCCACCTTACGCGCAATTTCTTTGTAGGTCGCGCTAATTGCTCCGGCAGGATCAGCGACAACAGTCGGGGTGCCATTGTCGGCATGCTCACGGATTGCCATGGTCAACGGCAATGCCGCCAGCAAGTCAACTCCATATTCAGCGCACATGGTGGCACCGCCACCGGAACCAAAAATGGCTTCCTGATGACCGCAGCCAGAACAGATATGCGTACTCATATTTTCGACAATACCTAAAATCGGGATACCGACTTTTTCAAACATTTTTAAGCCTTTACGCGCATCCAGCAAAGAAATATCTTGTGGGGTAGTCACAATAACCGCACCCGTTACCGGTACTTTTTGCGACAGTGTCAGTTGTATATCACCTGTTCCCGGCGGCATATCGATAATCAGGTAATCCAGCTCACGCCAGTTGGTTTGCTCCAGCAGTTGTACCAGAGCCTGTGTCACCATGGGCCCGCGCCAGACCATAGGTTCAGCCGGATCAATCATAAAACCAATCGACGACACTTGTACTCCATGATTTTCCAGCGGCTCCATGGTTTTGCCATCCAGACTTTCCGGACGTCCGGAAATTCCCATCATCATAGGCAAAGAAGGGCCATAAATGTCGGCATCTAATAAGCCAACCCGTGCACCTTCAGCATGTAAGGCCAGAGCCAGATTGACTGCTGTAGTTGATTTGCCAACACCACCCTTGCCCGATGCTACCGCAATAATATTCTTCACGTTAGGCATCAATTTAATGCCGCGCTGTACCGCATGCGCCACAATTTTGGCATAAACATGCACATTAACAGTACCCACACCTGCCACAGCAGACAAAGCTGCAACTACCGCAGAACGAATCAAGTCCAGCTGACTTTGAGCCGGATAACCCAACTCCACATCCAGACTGACATCAGCACCGTTAACTTGTATATTTTTAGCTGATTTTGACGACAACAAGTCTTTATTTGTATTCGGATCGATGACCTGGCTCAAGGCTAATCTGATATTTTCCAGTGTAATGCTCATAATTTCTCCTTAGGATAGTGGCAGCAGTCTATCAGATAGTGGGGACTGGAATGCAGGGGCTTGTCAGCAGTACTGATACGGCCCTGGTACCATTCCGGCAACGCAGTGGTCTTGCGTAAGCCTGTTCACCTGTTAGAATAGCGTCTTTACCTGACTGCAACGCATATGACCCGCCAGCTGTTCGTAACCACTGCCCTGCCCTACGCTAACGCCCCGTTCCATCTGGGCCATATTATGGAATATATCCAGGCCGATATTTGGGTACGCCATCAGCGTATGATGGGCAATGTTGTGCATTTTGTTGGCGCTGACGATGCGCACGGCGCACCTATCATGATCGCCGCCGAAAAAGCAGGCATTACGCCACAACAGTTTGTGGCGCAAATTGCCGCAGGCCGCAAACAGTATATGGATGGGTTTCATATTTCGTTCGATAACTGGCATTCCACCGACGGCCCGGAAAACCACGAATTATCCCAGGACATCTACCGCAAACTAAAAGCGGCCGGTTTTATCGCAAGTAAAACCATAGAACAATTTTACGATCCGGTTAAAAACATGTTTCTGGCGGATCGCTACATTAAGGGTGAATGTCCTAAATGTCACGCCAAAGACCAATACGGCGACTCTTGCGAAGTCTGCAGTGCCGTCTATGCGCCGACAGAACTGATCAGCCCGTACTCCGTCTTAACCGGCGCCACACCGGTCATGAAGTCGTCAGAACACTTCTTCTTTAAGTTGTCCGATCCGAAGTGCGTGGAATTTTTACGCGGATGGGCCATTAATGACGGACGATTACAGTCAGAAGTCGCCAATAAAGCCAAAGAGTGGCTGGAAGGCGAAGATGGCCTGGGCGATTGGGACATCAGCCGTGATGCGCCTTATTTTGGCATTGAAATCCCGGACGAACCAGGTAAATATTTTTACGTCTGGCTGGATGCACCAGTCGGCTATCTGGCTTCATTAAAAAATTATTTTGGCAAAACCGGGCGTGACTTTGATGCATTTATGGCAGATCCTGCCACGGAACAAATTCATTTCATCGGCAAAGACATTACCTATTTCCACACCTTGTTTTGGCCGGCCATGCTGAAGTTCTCCGGGTATAAAACACCGGATCGCGTCTATGCACACGGTTTTGTCACCGTTTCCGGCGAAAAAATGTCCAAATCACGCGGCACCGGTATTTCACCGCTGCGTTATCTGGAAATAGGCATGAACCCGGAATGGTTACGCTACTACCTGGCGGCCAAACTCAATGCCAAAGTAGAAGACATTGATTTCAGCGCCGAAGATTTTACTGCACGGGTTAACGCTGACCTGATCGGCAAGTATGTCAATATTGCCAGTCGCGCAGCCGGTTTTATTACCAAACGCTTCAATGGCCGGGTCAGCACTGACTGGGCTACCGATACTGATCCGTTTTTAGCCGGTTTGCGTGGCGTTGCCACTGAAATTCAGGCTTTGTACGAAGGCCGTGAATATGGGAAGGCATTACGTGCCACCATGGATCAGGCCGATATCATCAATGCCTACGTTGATGCCAATAAGCCATGGTTACTGGCGAAAGATCCGGCCAATGATGCTGCTCTGCAAGAAGTTTGCAGCCGTCTGCTGGAAGCATTCCGTATATTAACCATTTACTTAAAACCGGTATTGCCGCGTGTAGCAACGCAGGTTGAGGCTTTGCTCAATATTGCGCCGCTCACCTGGTCTGACACGCACCATCCGTTACCGGACGGACACACCGTCAACCCCTACCAGCATTTGCTGACCCGGGTTGATCCGACTATTTTTGATGCTTTATTTGATGCCCCTGTGCCAGAAACAGCTCCGGCAGCAGCACCTGCCGCCGGCCATACTGACACCAGTGCGACCACCGATGCAGGTCGTATTGAACCGATAGATGAAGAAATTTCCATTACCGACTTTGCCAAAGTCGATCTGCGTATCGCAAAAATCGTGCATTGTGAAGCGGTAGAAGGCTCCAAAAAATTACTGCGCCTGACACTGGATGCCGGTGAAGGTCGCACCCGTAACGTATTCTCTGGGATTCAGTCAGCCTACAAGCCAGAGCAACTGATAGGAAAACTGACTGTCATGGTCGCCAATCTGGCACCACGCACGATGAAGTTCGGTGTTTCTGAAGGCATGGTACTGGCAGCCAGCGCTCAGGATGAAAAAGCCCGGCCGGGTATTTATATTTTAGAGCCATGGCCAGGCGCAACACCAGGAATGCGTGTAGGCTAAGCAGGGGGCTTTAAATATCTGCAATGAAACGTAACAGCACCTTGGTGAAACAGAACAATGGCACGTACTTACCACCACTTTCATCCTCGCTTAATAGACGAGCTGCGCAGTTATAACCGCACTCGTCTCACTCAGGATGTCATTGCAGGACTGACTGTCGGCGTTGTGGCATTACCGCTGGCAATGGCATTTGCCATCGCTTCCGGAGTTAAGCCGGAAGCCGGTATTATTACTGCGGTTATCGCCGGATTTTTGATTTCAGCCCTGGGGGGCTCACAAGTTCAGATCGGCGGACCGGCAGGTGCCTTCATTATTGTTGTCTACAGCATTATTGAAAAGTACGGATTAGCCAATTTACTGATTGCCACCATACTGGCGGGCTGCATCATGCTGGCCATGGGCATCTTCAAACTTGGCTCATTAATCCGGTTTATTCCAGTCTCCATTGTTATCGGGTTTACTAACGGTATTGCCGTCCTGATCGGACTATCGCAAATGAAGGATTTTTTCGGTTTACATATCGAAAAAATGCCTGCTGATTTCTTTTCACAGTTATTTGTCCTGGCAAGCAAAGCGGACACGGTTCACTTCAGTACGGTATTATTAGGCAGCGGCTCTCTGTTCATCCTCTTTTTCTGGTCGCGATTTTTTTCATGGATTGAACAAAAATGGCACCATCGCCTGCACTTTTTACTACGCCTTAGCTACATGCCAGCCAGTATCGTGGTTCTGGTGGCCGGAACCCTGATTGTCAGCACCCTGGGGCTGAATGTAGCCACCATAGGCAGCAAATTCAATGGCATTCCACAATCTCTGCCCGCCTTTACCCTGCCCGATTTTAGCTGGGTTCTGGTTAAGCAATTATTCGCACCTTCACTGACGATTGCCTTGCTGGGTTCAATTGAATCATTGCTGTGTGCACGCGTCGCCGACAATCTGACGCAGAGCCGTCACGATCCGAATCAGGAGTTAATGGCACAGGGCATTGCCAATATCATTACTCCTTTTTTTGGCGGCATTCCCGCTACCGGTACAATTGCGCGCACTATTACTAATGTACGCAACGGTGCCGGCTCGCCGGTTGCAGGCATCGTGCATGCGCTCACGCTCATGCTGATTGTCCTGATCGCGGCTCCGCTGGCGGCGAATATACCACTGGCCTGTCTGGCTGCCATTTTGCTCTCTGTGGCATTTAATATGGGAGAGTGGCGTGAATTTCAAAAACTCAGGCACTTTACCATTAACTACCGCATCATTATGGTTAGTACGTTCTTACTAACGGTGATACTTGATCTGAGTGTCGCTGTAGAAGTCGGAATTATGCTGGCTTGTATTTTTTTCATCTACCGAATTTCTAATTTAACCAAAATTGATACACTGGCAGACAATGCTATGCCATACCCGATACCGAAAAATACCCGGGTTTACCGTGTGTACGGCTCCCTGTTTTTTGGTTCGGTCGATAAACTGGAAAAATTAATATCTCCCCATGAGCCGCCGCCAGGGATACTCATTCTGGAGTGCCATCAAATGATTAACATGGATACGACCGGTCTGGACGGTCTGGAGACACTATACCGCATGCTGGAAAAACACCAGTCGCGCCTGCTGCTCTGCGGAGTCAACCCGCAACCACTTGGACTGATGCAGCGCGCCGGATTTGCTGACAATCTGGGCCCGGATAATTTATTGCCGGATTTGACCTCAGCCCTTGTCCTGGCTCAGACCATATCCGGCAACACATCCGGACTGTATCACCCGGCAAAATAAAGCCAGCCTCCAAAGACACCGGCAACTGTCCACATTAAAATACTACCTCGTAAAAAACAGCACAAAAATACACCAAAATCGCTAATCTGATCCTCTTGATGTCATTTGAAACGATTCTGGTCCGATTTAATCATAAGCCTGACGTGCTCCTCATGTAAAATGGCGCTTATTCTATGTGTCCATTCCAAGGCAATCATTATGTTATTTTCAAAACAACAGCCACGCTATCAATCTGAGTTCACTTTATTTCTTACTGAATTAAAAAAAGCAAAGCCGGATTTGGAACAAAAACAAAGTGCAGGTCGCGCTTTATTATGGGATAAAGCACCGATAGATCTGGAAACACAACAGCGTAACAAGGACTCACGCATAGCGCAGCAAGCCTACGTTTATCAAAATAAATTGTGATATTAGCAGGGCTGTACTGTTATCTTGCCGCATAAACAAACAAGGACGCGATGAGCCAAGCAGAACTGGATGCGCACAGCCCTGACCTGAATAGTGTGGCAAACACCCCGGCAGAAACCGTCGAAATGAAGACGGTAACGGCTTCGCTCGCCCGACTCTACGGCGAACCGCTGCTGAAAATGCCAGCCGATTTATACATTCCGCCCGATGCGCTGGAAGTATTTTTGGATGCATTTGAAGGTCCGCTTGATTTACTGTTGTATTTAATACGTAAACAAAACTTCAATATTCTGGATATTCCCATGGCGCAAGTCACGCGTCAATATTTGGATTACGTTGAACAAATTCGCAAACAAAATCTGGAACTGGCCGCAGAATACCTGCTGATGGCTGCCATGCTGATTGAGATTAAATCACGTATGCTGCTACCGGTAAAAAATGGCGATTCCGGTGCAGAAGCAGATGATCCGCGTGCAGAACTGGTGCGTCGCCTGCTGGAATACGAGCAAATCAAACTGGCAGCCATGGATGTCAGCCTGCTCCCTCAGCTGGGTCGTGATTTTTTAACGGCACAGGTTTTAATCGAACAAAATACTGTTTTACACTGGCCTTCCGTCGAACTGGCCGACCTGCAATCAGCCTGGGCCGATATTATCAGACGCTCCAAACTGATCACACATCACAAAATAAGCCGGGAAGAACTCTCCGTACGTGAACACATGTCCGGTATTTTACGTCGCCTGCAATCGGCAAAATTTATTGAGTTTTCTGATTTATTTGACATCACACGCGGAGCACCGGTATTAGTTGTCAACTTTGTAGCACTACTTGAACTAGCCAAAGAAACATTAATCGAAATCACACAAGCGGAGGCATTTGCCCCAATTTATGTGCGGCTGGCTTATTCTCCCACTCGCTCCTAGCTTTGTTGGCCATTTCGTATGCCTGACATGAAAATCGACCAATCACCCCAATTACCTGGTGCCATGCGCACAACATCGATACCAACGGTGTCTGGCGCAAATGCGCTGTGGCAACAACATCAGGGATACCAACCAATGACACCAGACATACTTGCATGGTGTCACCCACTTATTACCTTGACCCCTTATCCACTTTATCCATGAAAATTATTACCTGTATTGAAGAACTGCGTGATCAATTACGTGGTCAATTGCGTACTGCTTTTGTTCCGACGATGGGCAATTTACACGAAGGACATTTATCGCTGATACGCCTGGCAAAACGCCATGGTGACCCGGTCGTTGCCTCTATTTTTGTTAATCGTCTGCAATTTGGACCGAATGAAGATTTTGATAAATACCCACGCACTTTTGAGGCTGATGTTGCAAAGCTCGAAAAAGAAGGGGTTTATGTATTATTCGCACCAACAGAAAAAGACTTATATCCGGAACCTCAGGAGTTTCGTATACAACCGCCGGATAGTTTGGGAAATATGCTGGAAGGTGAATTCAGACCGGGGTTTTTCGTCGGTGTTTCTACTGTGGTACTCAAATTATTTTCTTGCGTACAACCGCGTGTCGCCGTATTTGGAAAAAAAGATTACCAGCAATTGATGGTGATACGTAACATGTCCAAACAACTGGCTCTGCCGACCGAAATCATCGCTGCCGAAACTTTCCGTTCTGACGATGGCCTGGCACTGTCGTCACGTAATATGTATTTATCGGAACAAGAACGTGCAGAAGCTCCGGCACTGTTTAAAGAACTCAATCAGATAGCCAGTGCAATTCGTTCCGGCCACCTGAATATAGCAGAACTGGAAAAAGCCGCTATGGCAGAATTAACGCGTCGCAACTGGAAACCGGACTACATTTCCATTCGCAAACAAGCCAATCTGCAAGCCCCTTCCGCAGATGATCTGGCACAGCAGTCTCCGCTGGTAGTTGTAGCCGCAGCTAAACTCGGCACTACGCGCTTAATTGATAATTTGGAAATTTAACCACATTAATGAGCATAGTTGCCGTTGTATTCATAACGGCAACTATGAAGTACAAACACACAACGGCACGTATTATGCCATCGGTGATAACATCCGGTAATCAGGGATGCGAAGTAAGGCGGGCGCTACGGCGCGTAATTAAGGTTTTTTGATCTTCAGTTAATCCCCGAAAACTCAATCCGGCACGGTATACGCTACCGCTCAAAATAACGTAAGTACAAACGACCCGGCATAAAATAATGTCAGGTTGGCCAAGTCCGTTAATTTCGGGAACTTCAAGGCGAAACTCATACTCCTGATCAGTCTGTAAAATATTTTTACTGACAATTTGCATATTGGTACTACTCGCCTCCACTACCCGGACAGAGCAAATTTGCTTTGCTACCAACCGGATAGCTGCACGCCAATTCACCTGATTACGGGCAGCATAATGAATTTCTTGCATATTTTTCCACCAACATCTTCATATTAATCGAGATCGACCCAGCTTAACGCAACACGCACGTTAACATCCAATAATATGTTCCGCGCACTACACGAATATCGCGGGCATGTTGAACCAGTTTTTTACGCAAAGTACTATCTGTCGGATAATTTTTTAACACTTCATGCCGGCTATCGTCAGCCAGACGACGAATCTGGTACGTATTACCTTCCGAATCAGTGCGTGCAATCGGTGTACTGACTCCTTCAACATAGCAATTATCAAACATAATAAACTGAGCGCCGGAACCACACAATTTTTGCAGATTTGTTAAAAATTCAG
>CAIWPG010000171.1 GCA_903914535.1 uncultured Oxalobacteraceae bacterium | reverse complement strand
TTGTACGTGAAATCGGCGCGTTAACGGCTGTACTGGGTGGACTGGATATGCTGGTATTTACCGCGGGTGTCGGCGAACACAATGCCGAACTCAGAAAACGCATCAGTGCCGCACTAAGTTATCTCGGCGTTGAAGTTGACGACAGTGCCAACCAGCGCCACGCCAGCGTCATCTCCGCCGGTGCCAGCAAGGTCATTGTTGCCGTTGAACCCACCAATGAAGAATGGATTGCGGCATTACGCACCACAGAGTTGCTTTAGTTGCCAGACTGCCCTGAAAAAAAACTGGCCGGATAAAAGAGCACTTATCTGGTCAGCACCTCACTTAATTGCAAGGTATCCGTTAGCAATCGTATTTACTGTTATTTAAGTTGCCGGAGCAAAGCTGGCACTCAATGCAGCTTGGGCTGCCGACTTACTGCTCTGTGGCGCAACGCGATAACGCGCCAACAGCACCGATTCATCCGGCGCCAGTACCGAATCCGACCGGATACCGATTACGATATATTGAATATCTGCACCGATCCTGCTGGCGGCTTCAAGGTAAGCTGCATCCGGGTAGCGCTCGCCTTTTTCATATTTTAATTGTGCCTGCTTCAATACCCCGCCAACCGCACCAAATACCGTCTGGCTATGGCCCAATCGCACCCGCTCTTCGCGCAAACGCGCTCCAATACTGCTCATAAACATCCTAATAAAATACGTACAGGCGTGTAAACTAACACCTGAATTAATCTGAAAAAATCACAAAAACATAGAGTTTATTAACTACTCTTATTATTTTCCAAGTAAATCCCTCGCCACGACCCGACCCAAAATGTGCTTGCGGTCTGCGGTTAATTCCCACAACATGGCACCGCCCAAACCATTTTTTATAATGAACTTATTTTTTGCATGTATCGACTCTTCATCTTCAAAAGTAACAAAAATATTACTGGCCGGATTATAAAGATAGGGTGATTGCGCTGCAGAATTCCAATAACGTATAAACCCCTGTCCTCCCGACGTGTAATTACCATCACTGGCAATTACCAGATAATCCCTGTCGGTCAGATCGCTGAAATTGATGTTTGGCTTTAGCGATCCCACAGGATAACAATCACAGGTACTATCACTATCATTCTGATCCGCCGGCCGGAAAAAATCTGTCAGACCGGACTCTGGCACCCGTCCCAACGTCAGCAAGTCGCTCAATCCGGCATCGGTATAACTGGCAAAATTAATCAGTACATCGGTCAGTCCGATAGCAGGACCTGAGCAGGGCTGATACAAACCATCACCACGTAAACCGGCAGCACAACCAGACCAGCCATACCCGTAAAAAGCCTGGCCAAGCACGAGTTTATGCGCCGGCACCTGCAATAAATAGCGTTTAATGATGGCATCACTGAAACCACTCCTGGCACTTGCTCCTTTATCCCTGGCATCGTACCCGAGCGGCGCAATATGACCGCTGCGATTTTCCCACGGACCGTGGTAATCGTAATTCATCAGGTTAACCCAATCCAGGCTGCCCGCCAGCGTACGCAACCAACTGGCTGACACCGAATCAACGGCATCTTGCAGAAAAGTTTGCGATGCCCCTGCGGCAATAGTAATCAGGTATTTTTTACCATCTTGCAATCCGGCGTGATCCAGGGCTGCACGCAGAGTTTGTACCAGCAAAATATAATTTTTTTTGTCCGCAGGGTCCTGGCATATCTGCTCTGCTTCGCAGGCCAGACCTGACGCAGTCGGATATTCCCAGTCAATATCAATCCCGTCGAACTGATAAGTACGCAAAAAACTGACTGCGGATTCTGCAAAATTCCGACGCGTTTCTTCAGTAGCAGCGGTACGTGAAAACTGATTAGAACCAGCCCATCCACCCACCGAAGCAAACAGCCTGATATCAGGATTAATCGTCTTTAACGTTAATAATTGCCCCAGATAATTTACTCCAAAGCCGGAAAATGCAGCATCTAATGCCGGATCACCCAACACAACAGCGCCGTCGGGTGCATTTATTTTTTCTCCGCTACCATCCTGGCAATCACGTATAGCCTTATCCTCAGCAGCAACGTTACCATGCTGTCCATTCCAGCATATATCCAGAAATGCGTAATTAATGGCGGTCAGATGCTGTGGATTCAGTGTTCCGGCACGCACCAATGCAGCCATATCATTACTGGCGCTCCAGGAAGGAAAATAACCAACTACCTGAAAACCGGGGAGTGCTGCGTGTGCAACAGAAAAACAGAGCACGACCATCATCAATACAGATAAATGGATTTTCTTCATATTATTGCCTTCATCAAAACCATAACTAACGCAAACTTTACTACAGACATCACCATCATGATATCAGAGCAATTTTACATCATCTCCAAAAAACAATGGATGTTTATCAACATTTAAGAAAGTAACAAGAGTAACAAAGGTAACAAAAAATAACGGCCCTTTTTTATACCAAAAAAGGGCCGTTCAGTTACACAGTAACACCTGTGCATTTACACCTGTTATATAAAACTACTCGGTATCCGGCAGTTTCAACATACCAGTATGGTAATTGTATTCATACATTTCACCGTAACGTCCCCATTCCACGGCCACTTCCAACATTTGCTTGGCCTCTTCAGCCGACAAAAACTCTTCCAGTAAGTTGAGGAATGGTTCTTTACGAATTTCACCCGATTTTTCTTGTTCCAGGCTATGCCGTATACGCGCAGCCAGAGGAACATGTTGCAACAACTGCTGCCCGAACAAGTGTTTTCTGAAACCCTGTTCAGCCTGAATATAACGGGTGCCAAGACCGGTCAGATGAATATCACCGTGTTCGATATGTACTAAGCCAATAAGTCGCAGTGCTTCATAGACAGGGAACAGGTCTTCATCGGAAAGACCCGCTTCTTCAGCCAGTTGCGGCAAATCGGCACGACCGTTAAACGGTTCATCAGCCAGCATTTCCAGCAAGCCTTCCATCTGACTGATTTCTGCTTCCGGCAAACGATAAGCATGATGCTGAGTAGCGACTTTACCACTGGCATCCACATGCGTCGGCGAAGCCGTCATCAGCGTATAAACTTCATCAATCAGGGCACGAACTTCCGGCGAATCCTCTGAACGTTCTCTCGGCAGCGATACTTTAATTTCTGCCCGTACGCGACCAGGATCACTGGAAAAAATCAAAATACGGTCTGCCATCATGACAGCTTCTTCAATATTATGAGAAACGATCAAAATACCTTTCATCGGCGTTTTCTGATCTTCCCATAATTCCAGCATATCATTACGCAGGGTTTCCGCGGTCAACACATCCAGCGCAGAAAATGCCTCATCCATCAATAAGACATCCGGCTTCATCACCAGGGCACGCGCAATACCCACCCTTTGCTTCATACCACCGGATAATTCACGCGGCAACGCACCTTCAAAGCCAGCCAGACCAATCATTTCAATCGCAGCTTCTGCCTGCTCGGCACGGACATTTTTCGGAATGCCCTGCGCTTCCAGACCCAACTCCACATTTTGCTGCACAGTCAGCCAGGGAAATAATGCAAATGTCTGGAATACCATCGCAATACCACGCGCCGGGCCAAACAACTGCTGTCCACGATACAACACTTCGCCCTGATCAGCAGGTAACAGGCCCGCCATAATACGCAGCAAGGTAGATTTACCGGAGCCGGACTTACCAAGTAAAGCGACAATTTCGCCTTCTTGCAAAGTAAAGTCCACGCCTTCGAGCACTACCCGCTCGGAACCATCTGCGGTTCGGAAATTTTTAGCTACGCCGCTCAGATGAATTAACGGTTCAGTCATTTTTTGCCTTATTCAATTCTAAAAAGTCATTTTTTCTTCAGCAATACGGTATAACTTGCGCCAGACATAACGATTACATGCCATTACAAAGAAACACATTACACTGATACCCAGCGCCACGCGGGGGAAATCACCGGTTGCGGTAACCTGAGCAATGTAGCTACCCAAACCGGTTGCAGTCAGCGTGTTATTACCCCATGTTACGTATTCAGACACAATACTGGCATTCCATGATCCACCGGAAGCGGTAATGGCTCCGGTAACAAAGCTGGGGAAAACAGCAGGCAACAGAAAACGCTTCCAACGCATCCAGCCACTCAAACCAAAATTATCGGCGGCATAACGCAATTCGGTCGGAATAATACTGGCGCCGGCAATGACATTAAACAAAATATACCATTGCGTCCCAAAAACCATCAAAGGCGTGAGCCAGATATCCGGGTTAAGGTGAAATTTAACCAAAACAATAACGACCAGTGGAAACATAAAATTGGCCGGAAAGGCGGCTAAAAATTGTGCCACCGGCTGAAAACGTTCTGCCCACTTAGGATTCAACCCGATCCAGATACCAATCGGCACCCACACCAGCGATGCCAGTGAAATCATGATGGTAACGCGAAGCAAAGTCAGTATGCCAAACCAAAATACCCGAAACACTTCCGACCAACCCACAGCACTGTGAATAAAAACACCGATACGCCAGCAGGCAAACATCACTAGTGCTGCAATGACGGCATCGCTAATCCGTTCTATAGAAGGATTAATACGGGCAGGCCGGGCCAGAATGGATGTGCCATCGTAATTTCGCTTGAACAGGAGCAAACCGTATTCAAAAAACTTTAATAAGCGCTCTGTTAAACCCTGTACCGCATTAGTACGGCGCAATAAGGTCAGAAACCAGGATTCCTGTCCCCCTTCACTGCCGGTTTGTTCATATTTAAATTTATTCGCCCAGGCGATTAACGGACGAAACAACAGTTGGTCATAACAAAAAATTCCCAGCAACATAGCCAGAATCGCCCAGCCCATTGCCCCATAATTTTCCTGGTTAATCGCATAGGCAATATACGATCCGATACCCGGTAATTGAATATTGCGGTTTGAAACCGTAATCGTTTCACACGCCACAACAAAAAACCATCCGCCCGACATGGACATCATCATATTCCACAACAAAGCGGGCATCGCAAACGGCAGCTCCAGACGCCAGAATCGCTGCCAGGAAGAGAGATGAAAAATACGTGCCGCTTCACGCAAATCAGAGGGTACCGTACGCATAGACTGGTACATGCTAAATGCCATATTCCATGCTTGCGAAGTAAAAATAGCAAAAATAGCGGCGCATTCCACCCCAAGCAGACTACCCGGAAACAGAGCAATAAAACCAGTCACAGTAATCGTTAAAAAACCAAGTACCGGAATGGACTGCAAAATATCCAGTGCCGGCACCATAATTTTTTCTGCCAGACGATAGCGTGCCGCCAATGCGGCAAACAAAAAACTGAATATCAGCGATAAGCCCAGCGCCATTAACATACGCAAGGTGGTACGTAACAGATAGTAAGGTAAGTGCCACGGATCCAGTGTTATTTCCAGCGGCATGCCGACTTCATACGGCGTTGCCATATTTGAGGCGCCAAAAGCCAGAAAAAATAATATCCCGATAATAATGGGTAAAGCCATCAAATCCCAACGATTGGGTTGATGAGTTGAAGAACTAATACGTTGCCAGGCTTGGCTGGTAAATTGCGAATGATCCATCTAAAAGGCACTTTACAAAAATCGGTGTATCGGGGCTGCAAACATGACAAAACTCAGGGGGGTTGGCAAGAAGCGCAATTATCCACCTTTTTGGAGCTTGCGGCTTGCCCATTTTCAGAAATTCACCTTATACAAACCGGTATAAAACAAGGTATGCGGTGGTACTGCGACACAGGTTCAGACAAGACCACCCTGATGCTATAGCGGCAAGCTCTTCGTCATTCGCCAGATCATTTACATGAGTACTCTCTACTATTATTAAATGAAAGAAATCTTAACGAAAATTTATGACCCTGGAATGACCTCAGCAATTCACCCTTTCAGTTTTTAGTTGTTTTCAATCACAGCGGTAAGAAATTTCAATAATAGTTATATAAAAATCATGTATAATAGGTATCACAACGAAGGCATGATGTCACTTTTATTTCTGACTATCCAACTAAAATGCACTTTTTATTTCAAAAAATTTCTTGTGTACGCATTATTCTCTTAGCTGGCCTCTTCTGCATGGGGATGTGGCAATATGCACAAGCAAGCGAGCCTGAAAAACACACAAAAGAATGTCAGTTCAGTCAAAAATTCAGTGCTAATTTCGACATGCCAAAAAATGTCACTGTCAACGAAAATGCGACACTCCCGGTTCTGCTCGGCAACCCTGTCACTAAAACGTATAACATTAACTGTGACAACGCATTTGTTCCCGTCGATAAAACAGGTTTTTTGGTCTTAAAATGGCATCCTGACATCATCAATGCCGGCAGACAAACATCAGATGGGATTATCGTACCAAGTAATCTGCCGGGAATCGGGATTCTGATCACCATCAGGCGGCAGGACGGGTCAGTGGTACCTCTCAATACCTATGGGGGAGGAATACTCCCTTTGCGCAATCCGATATTCAATAACCAAAAATCACAAGATCACGCAATAAGCATCACAGCCCAATTCATACAGACGGCTGCCCCCATACAAGAAATCAGAATGATTAAGGCAAGACCTCTGTTTCAGTTCAATTGGGTTGCTATGCATTACGGCGTACCGGTATCACAAGGCGATATTGCCACCACAGGAAGCACCTTTGTGGATGCGCCTGCCTGCTCTCTGGATCCGGGTTCAAAACATACTACCGTCACCCTGCCCGATGCAAACCGGGGTTTATTTAAAGGAAAAACAACTGTCGTGGCCACAGGACAACCGTTTCACATCAAATTAAACTGCTACGTCAAAAGTAGTATCAAAATATCATTTTCTTCACATCAGAAATCAATAAAATACGCTGGCGTTATCCATTCGGCCAGTGGCTCAGGATTTGCCAAAGGCATAGGAGTCCAGATCCTGTCCATAAAAACAGGAAACCCCGTCACATTCGATCAACCGTTTATACTGGATACATCAGAAGACGGACGAAGCACCAGGTTACTACAATTTTATGCCAGGTATTTTCAGACAGAAAGCCGGGTTACCCCGGGTAAAGTGCAGGCAGAGGGTACTTATCTGCTTGAATATCAGTAGATAGATCAGTAGATAGATCAGTAAAAAACAGCAT
>CAIWPG010000170.1 GCA_903914535.1 uncultured Oxalobacteraceae bacterium | reverse complement strand
CTGCACGCATACGCTCACCCAATACCGCGTATACCATTTGATGCCGTGCAATTAAACGCTTGCCTGCGAATGCTTCAGCCACAATAATAGCTTCGAAATGCTGCCCGTCACCCTCGACACTCAGGTATGAGCAATCCAGGCCGGCAGCGATGTAGTCTTTAATTTGATTTGGGGTTGGTGACACAATTATTTCCTATTAACAGCCAAAAAATGGGGGCAATTAAACTGCAATGCCACTCCCTTATTGATTCTTGCAGTTGACACGCCGGACAAGTCTTACGTGATACAACTATTTTCATTCTTGCTTATTCTTGCATGTTTTTTTACTTGTTTTTTATTTCCAACAAGGTACCGGCACACTAAGCCAACACATTTAGTTGCGAAGTTTATAACCATTTTTAAGCATGCGCAGGGCAATTCCAGCCAATAAAATAAAAAAGCCGGTAACAATAAACAGACTCGTCACAGGATTCACATCGGACTGACCAAAAAAACCATAACGAAATCCGTCTATCATATAGAAAAACGGATTAAAACGGGACACGGCGTGCCAGAATGGCGGCAAAGAGTGAATCGAATAGAACACGCCTGACAAAAAAGTGGCGGGCATAATCAAAAAATTCTGGAATGCAGCCAGCTGATCAAATTTTTCAGCCCAAATCCCGGCAATCAATCCCATGGTTCCCAGCATGGCAGCACCAAGCAAGGCAAACAAAGCAATCCACAATGGTGAAACAAAAGCCAGATCGGCGAACCATGCTGTGACCACAAAGACACCCAGACCAACCGCTAATCCGCGCACGATTGCTGCCAGTACATAGCCAAAAAATAACTCCCAGTGCGATAAAGGCGTCAGGAGTACGAAGACCAGGTTACCGGT
This sequence comes from uncultured Oxalobacteraceae bacterium, assembly GCA_903914535.1. Taxonomy (GTDB): domain Bacteria; phylum Pseudomonadota; class Gammaproteobacteria; order Burkholderiales; family Burkholderiaceae_D; genus Solimicrobium. The sequence goes on along the minus strand of CAIWPG010000170.1, from coordinate 22,735 downwards.
AATTTTAGACTGAATTAATGACGATGATGTGTTCGCAAATGCATTTTGCAAGACGCTCATCATCACCAGACCCGGGATCAGAAATGCGGTATAACGCACACCGGGATACACTTGCACATGTGACTCAAGCACATGGCCAAAGATCAGCAAATACAACATCGCCGTCAGAACAGGAGCTGTAATAGTCTGCGTAGCCACTTTCCAGAAACGCAGCACTTCTTTATAAAACAAGGTTTGAAAACCCATCATTTTTCTGTACCGCCCATAATTTGCAGAAACACATCTTCTAAATCCGCCTGTTGAAGCTGCATATCATCAATCACGCAGCCTGCCTGTCGCAAGGCGGCCAGCACAGGTTCAAGCTCATTGTAGCCATTCAGACGCAATACAATCGCACCGTCACTGGAGGAAATTTGCAATTTCCGCAATGTTTCCGGCAACGCTGCACCAGACAAACGCAGCACTAACTGTGAACCTGAGACACGCTGAATCAGTGCCGAGGTACTATCCAGCGCCACCACCTTACCTGCTTTAAGCATGGCAATACGATTGCATAATGCCTGTGCTTCTTCCAGATAATGGGTAGTCAGCACAATAGTGTGCCCTTCCCGGTTTAAGCGGCCAATAAATTGCCACAAAGTCTGACGTAACTCGACATCAACACCGGCAGTAGGTTCATCTAACACAATCACCGGTGGTTTATGTACCAGTGCCTGTGCGACCAGGACACGCCGCTTCATCCCGCCGGATAACGCACGGGTATTGCTATTGGCCTTGCTGGTGAGATCCAGGTTTTCCATGATCTCATCTATCCAGGCATCGTTATTTTTTAAACCGAAGTAACCCGATTGCATACGCAAGGTTTCGCGTACAGTAAAGAACGGATCGAACACCAGCTCTTGCGGCACAACTCCCAGGTTACTACGCGCCGCACGATAATTGCTGACCACATCATGCCCCATAATAGAAACCTGGCCTGAACTGGCGCGAGCCAGACCGGCAATAATCGAAATCAGGGTCGTTTTTCCTGCACCATTCGGTCCGAGCAAACCAAAAAACTCACCTTGCTCTATCGTGAGAGAAACACCATCCAGCGCCTTCAGCCCTGCATAGTTTTTTTTAACATCGGTAATTTGTATGGCTGCCATGGGGGCAAGATGCTTTACAAGAATAAGTGAAGTGCGTGCGCTTTAGCTTGTCAGCCACAACGTAACAACACAAGGAGGGTAGATTATATAGAGAAATGCGGATATGCAACCCGATCGTAGCAAACGAAAAGCAAAGCCCGGCTGAATAAACTGATCCGGGTCACCCCGGTACTCTGCTACAACAACTCAGCGACACCATACAATACGATCAGACTTTGCAAATTAGCGGGCACCTGCTCAAAATCAAGCTTAACACCGCGTTGTTTAGCATGCCGCTTCCAGGCCAGCATACAAGTCACGGCACTTGAATCCATGCTGGTGGTCTGCTTAAACGAAAACAGGGTTTGCCCGTCATCGATAGCAGCCAGACCCGCAGCCAGCTGGCTGCCCGCATTTTCATGTATTAATTGTACAGCTGGAAAAAAAGTCATGGTATTTATGCTTTTTTACCGAAAGCAATCGCTAATTTGGCATTTTTGGCTGTTAAGACATTAATCAGTCCATCAATACCCGATTTATTAATTTCGGAAGTAAAGCTTCCTTTATAAGTTTCAACTAACCAGGCGCCTAACACATTAATATCGTAAATCTTCCAGACGCCACCCGATTTTTCCAGACGATAATTCAATTGCACCGGTGCACCACCCCGTGACTGAATAATCTGACTACGTACTTCCACATCTGTATCTTCCGGAGCAGCACGGAATGGTTTGTACTCCAGTCGCTGATCTTTAATTTGCGACAAAGCACCTGAATAGGTATAAATTAACAGGCTGCGAAATTGCGCCACGAGCTGTTTTTGCTGATCAGGTGTCGCATCACGCCAGTTACGACCGGCAGCCATTTCCGTCATACGCTGAAAATTAACATAAGGAAGAATTTTAGTTTCTACCAGATCCAGAACCTTTTTCTGATTTCCTGCCTGAATTTCTTTATCGGCTTTAGCTGCATCGACCACTTCCTGGCTAATACGTTTAACCAGCACATCGGCAGCTTCCTCCGCTGCGTACGCACTGCCCATTAACAGCGTTAATCCGGCAATTATTACTATGGCAATTCTTTTAACTGCATTCATTTAATATCCATTTTAAATCGATTTACAATCACATACCGGTAAACAACTCCCGACATAGCCAACAGGTTGACAAACATATCGGGCAACCGGCCTTACGGCTTGTTTATCACGCTATCTGAGTACTTTTACACTATAAAAAATATATCAAGGCCAAAAACATTACCGGGGATCTTCTTCGGGACTTTCTGTTACTGCTTTAACTGCTTCCGCAGTCGCAGCCGCTGCTGCTGCATCATCTTTCTTGTCCTGACGATCCTCCAGACGCAATTCAACCTGACTGGCGCGCCGCTGCAAATAACCGTCACGTACAAAAATGTATTTATCCAGAGCTGCATCATCCAGCAGACTGCTTGCATCCAGCAAACCAGCACGTTTATTAACGGCACGCACTACCGTACCGCTATTACGCACATCGACCGGCTTGGTATAACTGAACGGATCGCCATAAAAATCAAACGGCGTACCAATCGCATCACGCACTGTTGATGGCCCAAGGAAAGGCAAAACAACGTAAGGCCCGTCCGGAAAACCCCAAACGCCAAGCGTCTTGCCAAAATCTTCCGAATGCTTGGGAATACTGGCAGCAGAAGCAATATCCAGCAAGCCCGCAATACCAAATGTCGAATTCAGGCTGACTCGCATAACATCCGATAATCCGGCGCCGAAATCACCCTGCAAAAATTCATTGGCAGCAGTCCATACATCGCCCAGATTACCAAAAAAATTACTCACGCCAGTTTGTACAAACGACGGAAATACATTGCTATATGCCCTTGCTACCGGCTGAATAGCAGCCTGATCTACCGTATCATTAAACTCGAACACATGCCGGTTAAACCGCTCAAACGGATCATTAGGACCACTGTCGGCAGACGCCGGAGCAGTTGCGCAGCCAGAAACAGACAGAGAGACGAAAGCAATAGAGGCCAGAATTTTTTTCATTTAGCGCCATCCTTTCCGTCGGCGGCTTTGCTGAACAAAAACTGACTGATCAGGTTTTCCAGCACTACCGCAGATTGTGTCATTTTTATTTTATCACCGGCAACCAGATTATTGAGGTCACCACCTGCTTCCAGTCCGATATACTGCTCACCAAGCAAACCGGATGTCAGAATTTTTGCTGAACTATCTTTGGGAAACTGGTAGCGTTTATCCAGTTGCAGAGTCACTACCGCCTGAAATGTTTTATCGTCAAACTGAATATCTTCCACACGTCCCACAACCACACCGGCACTTTTGACTGGCGCACGTGGTTTCAGACCGCCAATATTGTCAAATTTGGTGCTGACAACATAACTGCTGCTTAACGAGAGTGAACTCATATTGCCCACTTTAAGCGCTAAAAACAAAAGCGCAGCCACACCCATGACAACAAACAGACCTACCCAAAAATCCAATGATTTATTTTGCATCGCTCATCCTCTCACACCCGATTATGAACCTCTTTAAGAGGCTACATAACAAACAAAATTCTTTTTACTTGCACACTACAACAAGACCTGACTACCCCTGATTATCCCTGATTATCCCTGACCATCAGGACAGCGTTACTTAAACATCAGCGCAGTCAACACAAAATCCAGCCACAATACAATCAGCGAAGACAACACGACTGTGCGTGTGGTAGCGCGCGCCACGCCTTCCGGCGTCGGCCTGGCCTGAAACCCCTGATATAGCGCCACAAAAGTAGCAGCCACACCAAACACCATGCTTTTAATGACACCGTTCCCGATATCGTCCCACACATCAACGCCACCCTGCATTTGCGACCAGAATGCACCGGCATCAACACCGATCAGTTGTACACCGACCAGATAACCGCCAAAAATCCCCATCGCTGTAAACAAGGTAGCCAGAATTGGCATGGCAATGATGCCAGCTATAAATCGTGGTGCCAATACACGTTGTAACGGATTTACAGCCATCATTTCCATCGCATCCAATTGCTCACCGGCCTTCATCAAACCGATTTCTGCGGTCAACGAGGTTCCTGCACGCCCGGCAAACAATAAAGCGGTAATTACCGGGCCCAACTCCCTGGTGAGAGACAAGGCAACCAGTAAACCCAGAGCCTGCTCTGACCCATAACGATTCAGGGTGTAATAGCCCTGATAACCGAGCACGAAGCCAACGAATAAGCCGGAAACCAGAATGATAACCAGCGAATAATTTCCGATAAAATGAATTTGGTCTGTGACCAGACGTGGTCTTTTCCACAAACCAAGAGAGCTGAACAGAATGGCGAACAAAGTGCGAAATGCCATGCCCAGTTCAGACAGGACGGAGCGTACTGCACCACCCAGACGACTGATCAGATTAATCATTATACGTTCACTTTCATACCAAGATCATCTGCAAGAGACTTGCCGGGATAATGAAACGGCACAGGACCATCTGCACGCGCATTCACAAATTGCGCAACATAAGGATGATCCGAAGCCAACATATCAGCAGGAGTCCCCTGAGCTATGATTTTACCTTGGGACAAAAAGTAAACATAATCGGCAATAGCAAAGGATTCATGCACATCGTGTGAAACCAGGATGGAAGTCGAACTTAAGGCATCGTTTAAGCGCCGTATCAGGTTGGCAGTCACTCCCATGGAAATAGGATCAAGACCGGCAAACGGCTCATCGTACATAATCAGTTGCGGGTCAAGCGCCACAGCACGTGCCAGTGCAACGCGTCGCGCCATACCACCCGAGATTTCTGCCGGTTTCAGATTGGCCGCATTACGCAAACCGACTGCGTGCAGCTTCATCAATACTAAATCACGTAATAATTCTTCAGGCAGGTTAGTGTGTTCCCGTAAAGGAAATGCCACGTTATCGAATACCGTCAGATCGGTGAACAACGCACCGTGTTGAAATAACATACCCATCTTATGCCGCTGAGCATATAAAGCGGCGCTGCCCCGGGCAGCAAGCGGATAAGCATTCACTTGAATTTCGCCTGCCTGTGGCGAAATTAAACCGCCAATCAGACGTAAAATAGTTGTTTTTCCGGAACCGGACCCCCCCATGACAGCCACAACCTTATTACGCGGAAACGCCATAGTAAGATCCGACAAAATGGGACGATCACCATACGAAAAATGTAAATTCTTGATTTGAACGAGATTAGTCACAGAGGAGAAATTTGTTGCAATGCCATATTGTAGAACAAAACACCGCTTCTCTGCTCAAGGCCAAGCACCTTGCATATAATAAAATGTAAAGGATAGGGCATTTTATATGGCAACCCTGTCAAGTCTGACAGGGTTGCCAACAAGAACTTAACGCGGTAAAACGGTAGAACCCATCAGGAAAGCATCAACTGCAGCAGCACATTGCCGCCCTTCACGAATAGCCCAAACGACTAATGATTGACCACGACGCATATCACCGGCAGCAAATACCTTATCTACCGAGGTAGTGTAGGCTTTAGCGCCCTCCGTTGTTGCACGCACATTGCCACGGGCATCTTGCTCAACACCAAATGCATTGACCACCTGTTGTACTGGAGCAACAAAACCCATTGCCAGCAATACCAGATCCGCTTTAACTTCAAATTCAGAGTCAGCCACTTCCTGCATTTTTCCGTCAACCCACTCTACCCGGGCAGCAATCAGCTTCTCTACCTTGCCATTACGGCCCTCCAGGCGTTTGGTCGCAACAGACCAATCACGGTGGCAACCTTCATCATGAGATGAAGATGTGCGCAATTTCAATGGCCAGTAAGGCCAGACCAGCGGGGTGTTTTCTTTTTCAGGCGGCAGCGGCATTACTTCGAACTGAGAAATAGCAACAGCACCATGACGATTCGATGTACCTACGCAATCAGAACCGGTATCGCCACCACCAATCACCACGACGTGTTTTCCGGTCGCTTTGATCTGATCTTTAAATTTATCGCCGGCATTGATCTTATTCTGAACCGGCAAAAAATCCATCGCAAAATGCACACCCTTGAGTTCACGGCCAGGTACTGGCAAATCACGTGGCTGTTCTGCACCACCCGCCATGATAATGGCATCAAACTGTGCTTGCAGCTCGGCAGGACTGATGGTTTTTTGCGACCAGTTAGTCACGGTATCAGGGAACTTATCGCCAACCAATACGCCGGTGACAAATACCACGCCTTCAGCCTGCATTTGTTCAACACGACGGTCGATGTGCGATTTTTCCAGTTTAAAATCAGGAATACCATAACGCAATAAACCACCGACACGGTCATTTTTTTCAAAAACAGTCACAGCATGACCGGCACGTGATAACTGCTGTGCGGCAGCAAGACCGGCAGGACCGGAACCAACCACGGCAACTTTTTTACCGGTACTGACAGCAGCCGGTTGCGGCTTAACCCAACCGTTTTCCCAGCCTTTGTCAATAATGACATGCTCAATCGATTTAATACCGACGGCATCGGAGTTAATACCCAAAGTACATGCGGCTTCGCACGGTGCAGGGCAGATTCGTCCGGTAAATTCAGGGAAATTATTGGTCGAATGCAAATTTTCCAACGCTTCCTGGTAATTACCACGATACACCAGGTCATTCCAGTCCGGAATGATGTTATTGACCGGGCAGCCATTATTACAGAATGGAATACCGCAATCCATGCAACGTGCAGCCTGTGTTTTAACCGCTGCATCATTCAGATGCAGCATAAATTCTTTGTAATGTTTTAAGCGTGCAGCAGGTGCCTCGGCAGCTTCGTGCAAACGCGCATATTCCATAAAACCAGTTACTTTACCCATTTCTAATTCCTCTTTATATGCTGAACGCCAGGCAGAACCTCAACGCAAATCCCGGCGACAAACCCGGATACATACGGGGGTCTGTCGCTGAGTCATCCATGATGCCGCCTGACCGGCAAAAACTAAGCTGCTATCGGGGCAAGCTTGGCAGCTTGCATTTCTGCTAAAGCACGCTGATATTCCAACGGGAATACTTTAACGAACTTAGCACGGCTACGTGCCCAGTCGTCCAGCAAATTACGCGCACGGGTACTGCCGGTATGCTTAAAGTGACGTTCAATCAGATTACGCAGAATCGCTTCATCCGTTTCCGGCACACCGTCACGCAAGCGGCTGTGCAACAAAGCAGCGCTATGTGACTGCTGCTCTACTGATGACAATACCGGCTCCAGTTTCACCATCGCCATATTGCATTTTTGTGCAAAATCGCCATCTTCATCGTACACATAAGCCAGACCACCCGACATACCTGCTGCAAAATTGCGTCCGGTAGCGCCAAGCACCACGACAGTACCGCCAGTCATGTATTCACAGCCGTGATCCCCGGTACCTTCAACCACGGTTGTCGCACCGGAATTACGTACTGCAAAACGCTCACCAGCCACACCGTTGATAAATGCTTCACCGGCAATCGCACCGTACAACACCGTGTTACCGCAAATGATGTTATCAACAGCACGACCACGGAACTCGGTATTCGGACGCAAAATGATACGGCCGCCAGACAAGCCTTTACCGACATAATCATTACCCTCACCCACCAGATCCAGGGTAATACCTTGCGCTAAGAATGCCGCAAACGACTGACCGGCAGTACCCTGCAATTGAATATGGATCGTATCGTCAGGCAAACCGGCATGACCGTAACGCTGCGCAACCTGACCGGACAACATAGCACCAACCGTACGGTTCACATTTTTTACCGGAGAGATGAAGGAGACTTTCTCGCCTTTTTCCAGTGCAGTTAATGCTTGCGCGATCAACTTATTATCCAGTGCCTTGTCCAGACAATGGTCTTGTACGTCGACATGTTTGAACGGGACATCCTTAACGACGTGATGGAAAATTTTGCTAAAGTCCAGCCCTTTAGCTTTCCAGTGCGTGATCGCCTGGGATTTATCCAGCAAATCTACCCGGCCTATCATTTCGTCGTAGCTGCGCAAACCAAGCTGCGCCATGATCTGACGCACTTCTTCAGCAACAAAGAAGAAATAATTAACAACATATTCCGGCTTACCGGAGAATTTGGCACGTAACACAGGATCTTGTGTTGCCACACCAACCGGACAGGTATTCAGGTGGCATTTACGCATCATGATGCAGCCTTCAACCACCAGCGGTGCTGTCGCAAAACCGATTTCATCTGCACCCAGCATGGCTGCAATCGCCACATCACGACCGGTTTTCATCTGACCGTCAGCCTGCACACGTACCCGGCCACGCAAACCGTTGAGTACCAGTGTTTGCTGTGTTTCAGACAGACCCAGTTCCCACGGTGTTCCGGCGTGTTTAACCGATGACAATGGTGAGGCACCCGTACCGCCATCATGACCTGCGATCACAATATGGTCTGCTTTAGCTTTAGAAACACCGGTGGCAACCGTACCAACACCGACTTCCGATACCAGTTTGACTGAAACAGATGCGCGTGGATTGGCATTTTTCAAATCATGAATCAACTGCGCCAAATCTTCAATCGAATAAATATCGTGATGCGGAGGAGGAGAAATCAAGCCCACGCCCGGCACAGAGAAACGCAATTTAGCGATGTAATCGGTGACTTTATGGCCGGGTAACTGACCACCTTCACCGGGTTTAGCACCCTGCGCCATTTTAATTTGAATCTGATCGGCAGAATTCAGGTATTCAGCTGTCACACCAAAACGACCGGAAGCCACTTGCTTGATTCTGGACCGCAAGGAATCACCGGCTTGCAATGGAATATCCACCTGGATTTGATCTTTACCCAGTATAGATGCCAGTGATTCACCCTGTTTGATCGGGATGCCTTTGAGTTCTTGCTGGTAACGAACCGGATCTTCACCGCCTTCACCGGTATTCGACTTACCGCCAATGCGGTTCATCGCTACTGCCAGTGTGGCATGGGCTTCTGTACTGATAGAACCCAGCGACATCGCACCGGTAGCAAAACGTTTAACGATTTCTTTAGCTGGCTCAACCTGATCCAGAGGAATCGCTTTGGACGGATCAATCTTGAATTCAAACAAACCACGCAAGGTCATGTGGCGTTTGGACTGATCATTGATGATCTGAGCGTATTCTTTGTAAGAATTAAAGTTATTGCTGCGGGTCGAATGCTGTAACTTAGCAATCGCATCCGGAGTCCACATATGTTCTTCACCGCGAATACGGAATGCATATTCACCACCGGCATCCAGGGCATTAGCCAGTACCGGATCAGCACTAAAGGCCAGTTTATGCAAGAGCAGCGCTTCTTCTGCCACTTCAAACACACCGATACCCTCGATATTGGATGCCGTGCCGTGAAAGTACTTGTCGACCAGCGATTTATTTAAACCGATCGCTTCAAAAATTTGCGCACCACAATAGGACATATAGGTAGAGATACCCATTTTAGACATGACTTTCATCAGGCCCTTGCCCACTGCTTTGACGTAATTATAGACAGCATCTTCCGGCGACACTTTCAACTCAGCAGCCAGCGATTGCAAAGTTTCCATCGCCAGGTAGGGATGAACTGCTTCAGCGCCATAACCTGCCAATAAAGCAAAATGGTGCGTTTCACGCGCAGAACCAGTATCCACCACCAGACCGGCGGAGGTACGCAAGCCACAACTCACCAGATGCTGATGCACTGTCGATGTTGCCAGCAATGCCGGAATCGCCACATCATCGGCAGATAACTGACGATCCGTAATAATAATAATGTTATGACCGGATTTAACCGCATCCACCACTTCAGCGCAAATTGATGCCAGACGTGCTTCAACGCCTTCTTTACCCCATGCAACCGGATAGCAGATATTCAGGTCATACGACTTAAATTTACCGCCGGTATGTGCGCTGATATTGCGCAGACGACTCATATCTTCAAAATTCAGGACCGGCTGAGATACTTCCAGACGCATCGGCGGATTGATGTTATTAGTATCCAGCAAATTTGGCTTAGGACCAATGAAAGAGACCAGCGACATCACCATCGCTTCGCGGATAGGATCGATCGGCGGATTGGTCACCTGCGCAAATAACTGCTTAAAGTAGTTATACAGCGGCTTATGTTTATTGGACATGACAGCCAGCGGCGAGTCATTACCCATAGAACCAATTGCTTCTTCACCTGTTTTTGCCATTGGCGTCATCAGGAATTTAATATCTTCCTGTGTATAACCAAAGGCTTGCTGACGATCCAGCAGAGCCACACCGGAATCAGCATGAACAGCGCACTCCGGCAATTCGTTCAGCTTGATACGTACGGAATTAATCCATTGTTTATATGGCTTAGCATTAGCGTAAGTATTTTTAATTTCCTGATCATCGATGATGCGTCCGGCATCCAGATCGATCAAAAACATTTTACCCGGCTGCAAACGCCATTTTTGAATAATTTTGGACTCAGGGATCGGCAATACGCCGGATTCCGATGCCATCACCACCAGATCATCGTCAGTAACAATGTAACGTGCCGGACGCAAACCATTGCGATCCAGCGTACCGCCGATTTGACGACCATCGGTAAAGGCCATTGCTGCCGGACCATCCCATGGCTCCATCATTGCAGCATGGTATTCATAGAAAGCACGGCGATTATCATCCATCGTCGTGTGATTTTCCCAGGCTTCCGGGATCATCATCATCATTGCCTGAGCAATCGGATACCCGGCCATCACCAACAGTTCCAGCGCATTATCAAAGCACGCGGTATCTGACTGACCTTCAAAAATCAGCGGATACAATTTATATAAATCGGCACCCAGTACGGCCGAACTCATCACGCCTTCACGGGCGCGCATCCAGTTAAAGTTACCTTTGACCGTGTTAATCTCACCATTGTGCGCAATCATCCGGTATGGATGCGCCAACGGCCATTCAGGGAACGTATTCGTAGAAAAACGCTGATGTACCAGCGCCAGCGCAGAAACACAGCGCTCGTCTTGCAAATCTTTGTAGTACACACCTACCTGGGTTGCCAGCAATAAGCCTTTATATACAATGGTGCGGGCCGACATCGATGGCACGAAGTATTCTTTACCATGCAATAAGTGCAATGCCTCAATCGCATGCACTGCCGACTTACGAATCACATAGAGTTTACGTTCCAGCGCATCGGTCACCATAATGTCCGGGCCACGTCCGATAAAAATCTGACGAATAACCGGCTCTTTTTCACGCACGGTAGGCGACATTGGCATGGTTTTATCAACAGGCACATCGCGCCAGCCGAGTACAATCTGTCCTTCTACACGCACTGCACGTTCAATTTCCTGCTCGCAAGCCATACGTGATGCATGTTCTTTAGGCAAAAATACCATCCCGACACCATACTCACCCGGAGGCGGCAAGGTAATATCTTGCAAAGCCATTTCTTCACGGAAGTATTGGTCAGGAATTTGCACCAGAATCCCGGCACCATCGCCCATCAACTCATCAGCACCCACCGCACCCCGGTGATCCAGATTCTGAAGAATGAGCAAACCCTGCTCAACAATAGAGTGACTCTTCTTGCCCTTAATATGGGCCACAAAACCGACGCCACAGGCATCATGTTCATTAGACGGATCGTACAGACCTTGCGCTTGCATTATATTCTCCACAACTGGAATAGGATCACAACAGGATAAAGTAGTGCAGCAATAATTTCAATTAAATTAAATAGGGTCAGAGTCAATTAAAATCGCCTTTTTCAAATACCCGATTTAAATAGGGTCAGAGTCAATTAAATTTTGAATCACCAGAGCGCACGATTTGACAGTCATCAAAAAATGGTAATATTATCAACGAATGCTGTAATTAAATGGGAAAGGGGAAAAGAAGTAAATGAACTACTACACATAATGCAATAACTCGTTTACCCCAGTATGACTGCTACGCTTTATTTAGCGAACTGCTTTATTTGACAAGTTTTTCGTCAGTTTATTTTGCATACCGTCCGGGCAGATTCATTCCGGCAAACTTGGCCGACCTTTTTTCAATGGAGCAACTCGACATTGCGCCAATTTCTCCAATTGCTCCTTGAACTGTGGCGACCCTACCGGCCACCCCTTCATACAAGCGACTCTGAATTCAGCAATTTCTTTAGGTGTAAGTGCCTGCTCCACCAACTCCCGGTAAGCACCCTCACGCTGAAACGGTGTATTACCCAAACTCCAGTACAAAGGATGATCTGTAACCAAGGGGTCAATTTTTGCGCCAATATGGTGTAAATAGCTGGACCAGACATAATCTGCCGGTGTCGCTGCCATACCTGCCCGCACCGGATTTAATTCAATGTAACGACTACACACCATAAAATACTGTTCCGAATCCAGCACGACCGATTTAAAACGCCCCTGCCAGAGCGTACCCACCCTATCGTAGCGCCTGTTAAAGTAAGGAACATACTGGCGACCTATCCACTGCATCATATGACTCAAGCCATCATCAGTCGATGGCGTAGCTAATAAATGTATATGATTTGACATCAATACATAGCAATGAATGGCTACCTGATGTCTCTTGGATGATTCCAATAATAATTTTATAAAATAGTGATAATCGCCTTCTTCGCGAAATATAAGTTGCTTATCATTGCCACGCTGAATGATGTGATGTTGATGGTCTGCAAAGGTAAGTCGTGCTATCCGTGCCATGATCGTTCTGGGTAGTTGGTTTTCAGAGCACATTGTAGTCTACTCGCCCATTCCTGCCCCCGTTGATTTGAGTACGATTGGTTTAGATTAATTAATATGATTACGCCAGACGACAATTGTCATCTGGACCCGGTCATTTTTAGCAACCCGGTCATCCCGGCAAATAAAATACATAAATCGTTCGGCTATTCAGCAAAATAACGTCCCCATCACCGCATAACATTATTTAGCGGCTTGTTACGTAATGGGGGATAATGAACTCTACTGAAAACCTCACCACCAGGGAGCAATGATGATCGATGTTATCCGAAGCATCCGGGAGTTTAATAATAAACGCGACCCCGAACGGCTTGCCATGAAATATCAGGCCATGCGAACCAACCCGTTTGTTTTTCTCCGGGGAACGTGCCATTTGTTTTATGCCCGTCTTCCCAAGACATCGATATTCAAAAATGCGCCGTTAACGTGGACCTGCGGCGATATGCATCTGGAAAATTTTGGCAGCTACAAAGGCGACAATCGGCTGGCCTATTTCGACATGAATGATTTTGATGAGGCTGCACTTGCCCCACTGAGCTGGGAAATTGTCAGGCTGCTCACCAGTATTCTGGTCAGTGCAGAAAGTCTTTCAATCAGCCAGGATGAGGCTTACGCTTTATGTGAAAGCTTCATGAATGCCTATGCCAGCGCGCTTGCAAACGGCAAAGCAACCTGGGCTGAGCGTGAAACATCGCATGGCATCATTCGTAACCTGCTGGAAGAACTGCGGGAACGGCAGCGCCCGGCTTTTTTAAATAAACGCACGGTTCGCAAAGGCAAAAAACGCAAAATACGCATTGATGGAAAAAAAGCCTTACTGGCAACAGACCTGCAACGCGCTACTGTCACTGACTTAATCGACACATTTGCCCAAACTCAGCCAGCTCCTGAATTTTACAAAGTCATTGATGTGGCACGACGCATTGCCGGCACCGGCAGCCTGGGCGTGGATCGTTATGTAATTTTAGTAGAAGGCAAGGGCTCGCCGGATGGCAATTATCTGCTTGATTTAAAAAATGCCCTGCCATCCTGTCTCGTTAACAACCTCAAAGTAAGCCAGCCAAAATGGAAGTCAGAAGCCCACCGGGTGGTAGAAATTCAGCGACGCATGCAAGCGGTATCCATGGCCTTCCTGACTCCGATCAATATGGAGAAACAAAGCTATGTACTGCGTGCGCTTCAGCCGGCAGAGGACCGGGTTAACCTGAATCACAACCTGCACAATATGGAAGAGCTTCATAAAGTCATGGGAGGATTAGCTCATATTGTGGCCAGCGCTCAGCTGCGCAGCACCGGACGTGACGGATCTGCCATTGCTGATGAGCTCATTGCTTACGGACAGAAAAAGAAGTGGAAAGCAAAATGCCTGAGCGCTGCTCAACACTGCGCACAGCAAGTACAAGCCGACTGGGAAGACTACTGCACGGCGTTTGATGACGGAGCGTTTGCTATCAATGACTAATTCTGTACGACTGGCAAAACGTCTTGCCGAACAAGCTTCCTGCTCCCGGCAGGAGGCCGAACAATATATTGCCGGCGGCTGGGTAACGGTGGATGGTCACATTATCGAAGAAGCCGGATTCAGGGTCACACCAAAACAGATAATTGCATTATTACCGGGCGCCAGCCTGACACCCCTCACCCCGGTCACCTTATTACTACACAAGCCCGCAGGTGTAGAGGTGGATGAGTTAATTAAAACCATCAAACCCGATACGCTGGTTGAAAATGATCGTTCCGGCCATCGCTTTTTGAAGCGCCACACACTAAAACTCACCAGTGCCACACCACTGGAAGTAGCGGCAAGCGGTCTGGTCGTGTTTACACAAGACTGGCACGTCGCAAGAAAACTGCTTGAAGATGCAGCTAAAGTAGAACAAGAATTTATTGTTGAAATTGCGGGAAAACTAACGCCGGGCGGATTGGCATTACTTAATCACGGGCTGTCATTTAATGGCAAGGTATTAGCGCCCATTAAAGTCAGCTGGCAGAATGAAACACGTCTGCGCTTTGCCGCAAAAGGTGTTCAACTAAACCAGATTTCCCACATGTGTGAGCAAGTGGGAATCTCTGTCATCAGTTTAAAACGCATCCGCACCGGCCGTATCCCTTTAGCCAGTCTGCCTGAAGGGCAGTGGCGTTATTTGCTGGGATACGAGCGCTTCTAAAACCGGTAGCTCGCTTTTACACCAGTCAGCCAGTTGCGTCCCGGTGCGCTTTCATAAAACTGGCTGCTTGCCTGATTAACGATGACAGAACCGACATACGAACGGTCAAAAACATTATCAACGCGGGCAAACTCAGAAAATGACCAGCCACCGACATGTTGTCTGGCGATAACACGTAAATTCATAATCCCGTAAGCACCCGAATAAGCCTTATTCAGATCATTGGCTGCCATACTGCCATTGGCTTTACCTTCAATACCAAATTCCAGCGATTTATCGGATTTAGCCCATACCAGTTCGGAGAATAAACCCTGATTGGGTACGCCAGGAATCCGGCTGCCACTCTGAATGGTATATACCGTTGTTACCGGACTGACTGTCACTCTTTCGGTATAAGACTGATCAACCTTGGCATCCAGTGCGGTGTAAGCGATATTCAGCAAAAATTGGTACGGCAATTGCCATTGTCCGCTTAACTCCAGCCCCTTACGACTGGTCTGCGGAGCATTCATATACGCTGTTTTACCACCATTGCTTGAAGCAATCACGATATCATTAGTCGTATTGGTATCAAACAATGCCGCACTAAAACGCGCCACATGTGCAATTTCTGTTTTCAAGCCAATTTCTACTTGCTGGGTACGTGCTGCCTGTAAGCCGATATTACCGGTATTGGCAGTACCTGAATTGACATAAGCCGGGCTATAAATAATCTGGTTTAATGTCGGCGTATCAAAACCTGACCCCAAAGAGACGTAAACATTCGTATTTGGTTCCACATAATACTGTGCAGACACCATACCCGTTGTCGCCTGATAATTATGTGACCCAAGGCTGGCCAGCGCATTGTTACTGACTGCGCTCAAGGTGGTATCAGACTGACGTATTCCGGCATTCAAGGCAAGGCGCTCTGTTGGCCGCACTTCGCCCTGCACATAGATATCCAGGCTCCGGGCCTGCATCGAATAATCCTGGTCGGTAGCCGCTACCACCGGCTGTCCGGATACATTCGTAAAGGTTAAACGGTGATCCTGATTTTCATTACTATCAATACCCGTAACCAATTTGAGCGGAACGCCTCCCACTTCACCGCTATGCAGCCATTTACTGTCCATGCCAAAAAAAGCACGCTCCAGATTCACGACACCGTTAACTCCCGATGCAAGATATTGAATGGTGTGGCGATCTCCGCCATAAGGTGATAACACAATAGAATCAGCAGCACTTAAACGCTGAGTTATGACCAGACCGCCTTGTGTCTGATCCACACTCTTACGCGTATTGTAAGACAGTGCGCCGGTACCGGCCTGACGAGGATCATTTTGCAATTGTGCCGCAGTGAGTCCCAAAGGATCCTGTGCACTTAAGGTCACGCTGTTCAGCACCAGGGTAGCTGATGTATCTTCGCCTAATTTAAAACTCAGCTTGGCATTTTCATTATCACGGTCAGTTGTACTGTGATTACGGTAACCATCCGTATGCAAGGTCCCCACATCCAGCAAGTAATTGATATTACCCTGTTCGCCATCAATTTTGCTGCCATATTTAAGTTGCCCATACGAACCGGCAGAGAAATACGGTGCGATTTCAGTACCCGGTTTACCATTCTCGGTAAACACACTGATAACGCCGCCGGCAGAATTACCATACAACACAGAAAACGGGCCACGCAATACTTCAATGCGATCAGCAGAAGCCAGATCAATATGTGATATCTGTCCCTGACCATCTGCTGCCGTACCCGGAATACCGTCAACATATAATTTAATACCGCGCGCACCAAACGCGGAATTAGCCCCAAAACCGCGCGATGAGATCAACAAATCCTGTGCATAATTTTGTCGGTTCAGGGCAAAAATTCCCGGCGTGCGTAATAAAGGTTCAGATAAATTTTGTTCGGCCTGACCATCATGAATTTGCGCAGAAGTCACCACATTAACCGATGCGGCGGTATCCATGATACGCTGCTCAGTTCTGCTGGCAGATACCACCACTTCATTGGCAACCGCCGGGGTCGCTGTATTTTCTTGTGCGCAAACAGCGGTCTCCGCCAATGGCAGCAGGCACAAAATTAAGGTCCTTGCAGCAGTCCGGCTACGTGTCTCGCCCGCTTTAGCAGCTGCTTGTAAATTAGTTTTAATCATAAGGTAGTCAGCATCATAGTGGGAGTCAATTATTGTGAATTATCAGGTTGAATAATTCATCGCATTAGCGATAAAGCAGCAAGTTATATGCCACTGACATTAGTAAGCAGATGGTTCCGGCTGACACAAAATCACTTCCGCAGGAAGTAAGGCCGAAACTGGTTATATCAGGCATGATTTGAATGAAATATGCCACTTTACAAAAAAATGCGCTATGCAAGCGGGGCAACAACATTTATTCAGAACAGACCACAGCTCCATATTGCAACACATAAAGGACTGCATGTGTTGCAATAAGTTACGCTACAACACCACTTAATAAAAGAACGTAATAATCAAAATTATTTTTAATAAACAATTAATTTTCCTGCTGAGCGCTCTGCCAATCCAACTACCCTCCTCTGACACACTCCCAAGTCAATTCACGACCTGCAAACCGGTCCGGGCGAAGAAAATAAACACCCCCGGACCGATTCTTCGTCAGGCTGAAATAACTAAAAGAGGTATAACATCATGGTTCGCGACACAAACAATGCGTCACAACACTAAATGCCTTACTCCGGTCACTCATCTCGGCCAGCCAGCGCATATCACTGCTCATTTCACGCATAGCGGCAGGTGGAATACCTGCGGGAAGCACCTTGATATTCAGGCGTTCACTCAGCAACTGAGCAACAGATATGTCAAATATTTTAAACACACGATCAATACCGGTCGCTTCCGGCTCAATATAGCCGATCTTAAAATGCGGACCCAGTCTGGCTCTGCCTGCCGCCGATATCAATGCATCCTGATACGAGCCGACCTTGTCAATTAAACCGCGTTCCTTTGCCTGCTGACCAGTCCAGACCCGCCCCTGCGCTACCGCATCGATATTTTCTTGCGTCATTTTGCGCGCAACAGCTGCCTTACTGGTAAATTCGGCATAAATATGATTCACGCTTTGCTGAATCAGGTCTGCAAAACGCGGATCCATAGGGCGTAAAGGATCATAACCGCCGCCCAGCCAGGTTGTTGTCGTGCCTCCGCTGTGCACGCCAATTTTCTCCATGGCTTTCTCAGCAGTTGGCAACAAAGCGAATACGCCGATTGAACCGGTCACTGTCGCCGCATCGGCAATAACTTCATCGGCACTCATAGAAATCCAGTAGCCCCCCGATGCAGCAACGTTCCCCATCGAAATCACAACCGGCTTACCGGCCTGACGGGTCAGCTCCAGCTCACGACGAATCAGCTCTGCCCCAAAAGCACTGCCTCCGGGGGAATCAACACGCAATACCAGAGATTTAACCTGACTGTCTTCCCGCGCAGTACGAATAAGAGCCGCTGTCGATAAACCACCAATAGACCCCACGGCAGCATTACCATCACTGATCTCACCCTCTGCAACAATTACACCGACCCGATCACCGGTCACCATTGTTTTCTGGCGCGACAGGTAAGTATCAAAATCAATTTGTCTGAAGCTATGAGTTTGCTCATCCCTGACTCCGTGAGTCAGCATCAGCCCACGCAATTCATCCCGTGTTTTCAAGCCATCAACCAATTTATTGGTGAGTGCCAGCTTAGCCATATCACCACCCACATTCCGCACCAGCCCGGGTAAATCGTCGATGATACGCATAATGCTGCCCTGGCTTAATTTACGGGCATTTTCCACATCACCGGTATACGTTGCCCATAATGCGTTATACAGATAACTTTCTGCTTCGCTCGCAGCATCGGACGGGCCATTCGCAATAAACGGTTCTGCAAAACTCTTATACGTACCCACCCGCATCAGATTAACGGTAATTCCCAGTTTATCCAGCGCATCACGGTAATAATTACGATAACGCCCAAAACCTTCCAGAGTCACCATCCCCATCGGGTGCAGGTAAACTTCACTGGCATGCGCTGCCAGATAATACTGACGCTGATTAAACCCGCTACCCCAGGCAACAACCGGTTTACCGCTGGCTTTAAAACGATCCAGTCCGGCAGCTACCTCACGCAACATCGGCAATCCGGCGCTTTGCATATCGTCCAGTAAAAGCACAACGCTGGATATTTTCGGGTCTGTGGCAGCGGCATCCAGCACCGCCAATATATCGCGTAACTGTGTGCTCTCTCTTTTATCACCCTGTGCTTGCGCCATTACCGTTTCGCGCACACTGACAGATTGCTGCTCAACTAAATTACCGTGCAAATCAAGTATCAGTGCTGTTTTCTCCTCCATTTTTGGCACGCTGCCGCCAAAAATCGCTACCGCCACGGCAATAATCAGGCCCAAAAAAATCAGGTTAAAAAGAATACGGCGGCCGCCATCAAGCATGCGCCAGAGAAAACAAAACCCACTTCGGATAAATTGAAACAAAACCATTGAAACTCCTCTTATCAAAAACAGCACGGGCAACGAACCAGACGACTAACGATCAGTGCCGCTAACGAATTGTAGGCCGGATAAGGGAATGAAGGTATAAGGAGGCAAAGAAAATAAGCCATTAAGACAAAAAAAAGCCCGCTGCCTGTAAAGGCAGCGGGCTAAATCCAATCCTTTTTGAGGGCTTGGAGGAGACAGATGCAACTATATTCCTCCATACAGCATTTTTCCACTTTATTTTTTGCATGTCAGATATTTACAAAACACATAATGGCGCACTGAAAAATAACATTCCAGGATAAATGATCAGGTAAATCTCAAATTACTAACAATAAATTTATAAAAATAATTTGTCCTGCAATTCAGCGTAACGCGCATAATCCATTCATAAATGAATACAAATAAGCATTTCAAAAGCAACAGACAAAAAAAAACTCACTGCCGGAAGCCGGTAGCGAGTTAAATCCAATCCTTTTCGAGAGGGCTTGGAGGAGACA
This sequence comes from uncultured Oxalobacteraceae bacterium, assembly GCA_903914535.1. Classification (GTDB taxonomy): domain Bacteria; phylum Pseudomonadota; class Gammaproteobacteria; order Burkholderiales; family Burkholderiaceae_D; genus Solimicrobium. The sequence continues at coordinate 2,736 of CAIWPG010000170.1, read as the reverse complement.
GGTGTAACTATATGCCTGACCCTGCCATTTAGCCACTTTATTATTCACATGTCTGATATATCTAAATCAAATAATAGTTCAGCAATGCTGCAAGCAATCCAAATCTGACCGCAATCACAAACACAAAAAAATCAGACCGACTGATGCCATTCAATTTATTTATAACAACATACAAAAGTAACAGGCAAAAAAAAACTCACTGCCGGAAACCGGTAGCGAGCTAAATCCAATCCTTTTTGAGGGCTTGGAGGAGACAGGTGTAACTATATGCCTGTATATACCAGTTGCCTAATTTTTTTTAGCAATATCTGATATTCAAAAAAAATATAACTTACAGTTCACCTCAAAAAAACTCTGCCTGACTACACCGGCAGAACGACATCAAACCGGCTTCCCTGTGCGAATACAAAGCCTTTCATAAACTCTGCTGCGGCAAGACGCTTCCCCCCCGGTTTTTGCAACTCAGTCAAAAGTAATGCACCTTCGCCACAAGCCACCAGCAAACTTGTTCCTTGCACAAAAAGTTCTCCGGGCTGCGCATCCGCCGGCCGCACAGCCAAACTGGCACGCCATAATTTCAGGGTAGTACCCTGAACTACCGCCGCGGCACCGGGAAATGGATTGTAAGCACGAATTTTACGTTCCAACACGATTGCCGGCTGATTAAAATCTAAAACTGCTTCTTCTTTGGTAATTTTGGCTGCGTAATTCATACCTTGCGCAGGCTGAGGCACGGCAATAAGACTGCCTTGCTGTACTCCTTGCAACGCAGTAACAATCATTTCACCACCTAATACCGCTAATTTATCGTGCAGACTGGTGGTACTTTCATCATCAGCTACCGGAATACCTTGCATGGAAAGCATGTCACCGGTATCCAGCCCCTGATCCATTTGCATAATAGTCACTCCCGCCTCCTTATCACCCGCTTCAATTGCACGATGTATAGGAGCAGCGCCACGCCAGCGCGGAAGTAAAGAAGCATGGATATTAATGCAGCCGTATTTTGGAATCGCCAACACCTCCGGCGGTAATATCAATCCATACGCAGCCACAACCATCACATCATGAGGTGTTGCCATTAACAAGTCATAAGCCAGTTGTGCCTCTTGCGGATATTTTCCGTTCCGTCGCAAGGAGTTGGGCTGCGCAACAGAAATAGCATGTTGCAATGCAAATTGCTTCACTGCGGAGGCATGTAATTGCATACCCCGGCCAGCCGGACGGTCAGGCTGCGTCAATACCAGCACAATTTCATGCCCCGCTGCATGAATGGCGGCTAAGGCTGTCGCCGCAAAATCGGGGGTACCTGCAAAAATGACCTTCATTGGGAACCTGTGCGGCCACGGCGGGGGGCACCGTATGGTGCAGACGAATTTGACCGCTCGATTTCGCGCTCTTCTTTCTGCATACGAATTTTGATGCGATTGCGCTTTAACGGAGATAAATATTCGACAAATACTTTACCAAGCAAATGATCCATCTCATGCTGAATACACACCGCCAGTAACTCATCGGCAAGCAATTCAAATGGTTGCCCCTGCAAATCCAGGGCCCGTACCCTGACCTGAGCAGCACGCTCTACCCCATCGTAAATGCCCGGCACTGAAAGGCAGCCCTCTTCATACACTTTTCTTTCTTCACTCGCCCAGATAATTTCCAGATTAATAAAGACCTGAAGCTGATTGTGTTCATCCGAGGTATCAATCACCACCAGCTGGATGTGCTGATCGACCTGAGTCGCGGCCAAACCAACGCCGGGAGCCTCGTACATGGTTTCTGCCATATCCGCGACTAATTTTTTCAGGCGCGCGTCAAACTGAGTAACAGGCTTTGCCACTTTATTAAGACGTTTATCGGGGTACCGCAGTATAGTTAATAATGTCATAGGACTTTTGCGCAACGCAATTAGGGTTTCACTTGCCAGTTCAGGGATTTATGGGCAAAATTTGATTCAGATAGTCAGGTCTCACAGGAACGCTGATGATCTTCAACACTACAAAGCCCTCCACTCCAACCGTGAGATTTTTTTGGCGCCGGCTCTTGGCGCCCGCTTTTGGTATCACTTTCGCTACAGGCGATTTGCAATGGATAATTTCATGAAAAAGTTTAGCACAATCGCGCTGTTACTTGCTTTAAGCTCGTCAGTATTTGCATCAGATGAAACCAATCCGGCTCCCACCAATTGCACCTTTTTAAGTAAAGCACCAGACCAGCATCTGGTCGTTCGCGGCGATACCCTCTGGGGTATTTCCGGGATGTTTTTAGAACATCCGTGGTGCTGGCCTCAGGTCTGGGGCATGAACCGCGAAGAAATAAAACATCCCCACTGGATTTACCCCGGCCAGATTGTCTATCTGGATCGTAAAGCGGGGCGCCTGCGACTACGCTCAGGAGATACAGACGCAGGAATCAAAACAGTCAGGTTATCACCCAAAATACGTGATGAATCACTGGATGATCAGGCTATTCCCTCTATACCAGCCAACGAAATCGAGCCATTTTTACTACAGCCACTGGTACTCAGCGAAGATGAATTAAAAAATACACCGCGCATTGTGGCAACTCATAAATAGTTATACTTTCAGTTTTTTGTCAATGCAAATGTAGAAATAAAATGTATGTATTACCTACCATTGACTTGATTTGTATCATTCTAATTTTATTGAAGGCAGAAAATATTAGCTTGGTTCCATACGGAGAATTTTATAAAACCACGTGTTTGGAAAGTATGAT
>CAIWPG010000169.1 GCA_903914535.1 uncultured Oxalobacteraceae bacterium | reverse complement strand
TCCACCGGTGAATGTTACTGTGGCCGCCACCTGTGTGACCGAGGTATTGACCACAGTTGTAGCCAACAATCCAACCGTAACACCCTGCCATTTTCTGTTGTTCGACCATGATACTGATGGGTTAAAAGTTCCAGTAGCACCCGGCACTCGATAAGCGTCAGTCAAAACCCAGTTGGTAGTGTTCGGATTTTCTTGGGCAAAGGTAAAACTGTTTGTCCAGCTCGGTGCTGTACCAGCACTAGCTGATACCGTTACTGCTGCCAAAAGTAAATCTCCGGCATTAGTAATAGCAATGCTTGGTTGAGCACCACTGTTACCGCTAGTGTTAGCCGTGTTGCTACCCTGCGTATCTGATACATCTACAATCCCTGCTATGGTGCTTGGGCCACCCGCCCAGTCATAGGCATTGATATACATTTTATTTGCTTTACCAGTCGTACCTCCATCAGTAGTGCTGTGACTGGCAGTTACAGAAGTTGTGGCACTCGTACCAATTTCAGCATAAAAGGCTAGGGATTGGTTGACGGCGGTAGTAGTTATACTGACTAACGCGGTACGCTTTGCCAGTGGTATGCAGGGTAGTATCCGGCTCTTTACTGTGTCGGATTTACTACATCAACTGGAATTGCATGTGCAGGATGACGGGGCTGATATTAAATCAGAGGTAAGGGCGCATTTATTTGAGCCGTTTTACACTACGTCCAGTCGTGGTACAGGGTTAGGACTTTATATGGCACGTGAATTATGCCTGAACAACGGGGCATTGCTTGATTACGAATACCGTGTTACCTCTGCGGAGCCGGGTGTTGTCAATGCAGCGGCTAATGGTCGCTTTGTGATTACTTTTGCCCGGCCGGGGGCAGGATGATACAGTCTAAGATTGTTTCAGGTCCGGTACCGCGTATTCTGGTCGTGGACGATGAGGCGCATTTGCGCGAGTTATTAGAAATCACGCTGATCAAAATGGGACTGGATGTTGATAGTGCAGAAAGTCTGGCAACAGCCAGACAGTATTTTGCGAAAAACGACTACGCTCTGGTGTTGACGGATATGCGTTTGCCGGACGGGCTGGGGCTGGAGTTAGTATCCGAGGTGGCATGTAGCAATAAAAATACGCCGATTGCCGTGATTACGGCTTTTGGAAGTGCCGATAATGCTGTCGTGGCATTAAAGGCCGGTGCCTTTGATTATGTATCTAAGCCTGTTTCGCTGGATCAGCTCAGGAAGTTGGTTTACTCTGCCCTGGAAGTAAGTTCTGCCAATGCGTCTTCAGGACAGCCGGGGGGAGTTGCTTCACGCCTTATCGGACAGTCAGACGCCATGCAAGATGTGCGTTTGCAAATTGTTCGCCTGGCCCGCAGCATGGCCCCTGTGGCTATTTGTGGCGAGTCCGGCAGCGGTAAAGAATTGGCTGCCCGTGAAATTCATGCGCAAAGTGCCCGTGCCGGCAGTCCTTTTGTCGCGGTTAACTGTGGCGCAATTCCTGAAAGTTTAATGGAAGCGGAATTTTTTGGTTACCGGAAAGGCGCATTTACCGGTGCTAATGAAGATCGTGACGGTTTTTTTCAGGCGGCGAATGGCGGGACACTGATGCTGGATGAAGTAGCTGATTTACCATTGGCAATGCAGGTTAAGTTATTACGAGCAATACAAGAGCGTGCAGTGCGTAAAGTGGGAGCGACCGGTGAGGAGACGGTGGATGTACGTATCATTAGTGCGACTCATCAAAATCTGGAAGAGTGTGTAATCAGCAAGCGCTTTCGTCAGGATTTGTACTACAGGCTGAATGTGATTGAGCTTACGCTTCCGCCATTGCGTCAGCGACTTGATGATATCGGCTTATTATCTAAATTCATTTTGCAGCGGCTGTCGCCACGTCCTGTTACTTTATCCGATGCAGCACTGAGCGCCTTGTGTTCGCACCCTTTTCCAGGCAACGTGCGGGAACTGGAAAATATTCTTGAGCGTGCTCTGGCATTTGCGAATCATGGTGTTATTGAGGTGGCTGATCTGGCGCTGAGGCCTGTCAGGGCACAGACAGAACCGGGTGGTGTAAATGGTGCAGCAGAGCCAGAGTTGCCTGTTCAGTTGATTGAGACAGCAAAGCTTGAATTGGCTGATGCTGTGCCGGCCGCTGTAACGCCTGCGATGCGGCTTGTGCAGCCTGCGAGTGAAATACGGCCGGGTGTTATTGCTCTTCATCCTGATGCGAATACAGAGCTTCCTCCGAATTTACCTGCTTACCTTGAGCAAATTGAGCGCGATATTATTCAGCGTGCATTGTATAAAACGCGCTATAACAAAACTCAGGCAGCCGAATTGCTTGGGATTAGTTTTCGACAATTACGTTATCAGATTCAAAAACTTAAAATTGACGAATCGGAATAGTCAGCATAGTCAGGACCAATCAGTCTCATATTATTTGTCAGTGCTTACTAACGCGGAACTACGCTTTTGTGCTGTTCAGCAGAAAAGTCAACAGGTCTGGCAAGTAAAAACACGAAAATATATCCGGCCAAAATATGAGAAAGCGGTTGCATTGTTACGAGTGGGGTACTAGAATTAGTCAAAATTTGGAATTATTTTACTAGATATAGTGTTTTTTGCTATTTTGTAATTGGTTCTACGTGCCTGCGATGTAATCGGGACGTGTTTATTATTGTGCGCTAATCCCTCTAAAACAATTCTATCTTAGAATTTTTCTCGTATTTCGGATCAGTTCACTTTGGTTTTCTGGTCTGTTTTATACGTAATGAATCTCAACTTTAATCGTACGTTAGTAAGGAATGGCACATTATTTAATGTGCTGTTTTTCATGAACGACTCTGGAGGCTATATGCACTCTTTATCTGAAAAAATTTCTACTTTATCTCCACTTGAATCCAGTCATGATGCAGGCAGTGCTCATGCAGAATATCGTATTCTTCGTCGCAATGGTGCGGTGGTTGGCTTTGAACCGTCCAAAATCGCGATTGCCCTTTCAAAGATCGGAAGAGCGTCGTGTAGGGAAAGAGTGT
>CAIWPG010000168.1 GCA_903914535.1 uncultured Oxalobacteraceae bacterium | reverse complement strand
AATGTTGTCGATGCGATGTCGAAAACCTTTACTCAGTCTGACGGAGATATTGCCAAAACACTCAACACCTTGTTTCAGTCTGCCGAATTTCATAATGTAAAATATCTGGGTAACAAATTTAAAGACCCGGTTCAATATGTTGTCTCCTCGTTAAGACTGTTATACGACGATCAGCTCATTCAGGATCTGCGCCCGGCAGTTAACTGGATCAACCAGCTGGGCGAGCCGTTTTATACGCATATGTCACCGGATGGTTATGGACTTCAAAAACAGGATTGGTTAAGTGCCGATCAGATGGCTAAACGCTTTGAAGTCGCCCGCGCCATCTTCTGGAATGCAGGCACGCTCTATACTTCTGAATCACAGGCCCGCTCACTGGAGACGACCGATAAAAAGCGCTTGCAGGAGCTGCGCAATGCCGCGCGTGCCGATCATCCCGTGGATAGCTTCGGTATTTATGAACTGATGAAGCCGCTGCTCTCTGGTAAAACTTCTGCCGTCCTCAGAAAATCGCTGACGATGGATGAATGGAACAGCTTATTGCTCTCTTCCCCCGAATTTATGTATCGATGAGAGGGGCAGGTATGAATCGTCGAGATTTTATTAAGCATAGCCTTACCGCCGCGAGTTTGGGCTTATCCTGGAAGACCTGGGCGCTGACAGCATCAAGCCAGACTTCATTGCCAAGATTACTGGTGGTCATGTTACGCGGCGCCTATGATGGTGCCAGTTTGCTGGTGCCGCACGGCTTCCCGTTTTATTACGCATCGCGCCCGAATATTGCCATTGCCAGGCCAGACCCGGCTAATTCCGGTGCAGCCCTCGATATCGGACAGGGTTATGGTCTGCATCCTGCTGTTGCCAGCTCACTTTACCCGATGTTTCAGGCGCGGCAGGCGGTACTGGTGCCTTTTTCAGGTAGTGCTGATTTATCGCGCAGTCACTTTCAGTCTCAGGATGTCATGGAGCTTGGCCAGAATCCGGGTGATAAGGGCGGCCTTGATTATAGAAGCGGTTTTTTGAACCGGTTGGTAGATGTTTTGCAACAGGGCGGTAAAAAATTGAGCGGCATGTCTTTTACCGGCAATCGCACACCGGTTTTTAATGGCGCGATAGAAATTCCCAACATCAATCTGCAAGGACAAGTAAATGCAGCTGCGGATACGCGTCAGACTCAAATGCTCGAAGCCATGTATCAAGGGCATAGCTTGAATGCGTATATCAAAGAGGGAATACAGACACGCCAGCGGGTATCGGATGCACTAAAAAAGGAGATGGCTGACGCATCCCGTGGTGCGGCCAAGGCGAATGGTTTTGAAAAAGTGGCGCGTTCAATTGCAGCCCTGATGCGGGACAACCCTGCCTGTTCAATCGGCTTTGTGGATGTCGGCGGATGGGACACGCACGTCAATCAGGGTGCTGCTGCAGGGCAGTTGGCGAACAGTTTGGCCAGTCTTGGGTCAGGTTTAACTGGCTTTGCTGAGGAATTGGGTGCGGATGCCTGGCGCAATAGCGTTGTTGTGGTGATGTCCGAATTCGGGCGTACCTT
>CAIWPG010000167.1 GCA_903914535.1 uncultured Oxalobacteraceae bacterium | reverse complement strand
AGTCAGATAAATAGTGCCCTGACAGGCGGGGGCAGCCTGCACCGGCTGTACCGTCAACCCCAGCGATAGTAGTGACAACAAAGTCTGCACCGTGCGGCGAATAGAAAAATTCGTCATAAAACACCTAGATGCCCGCTGAGTGGTTAATGAAAAATACCCCATGCGGCGAACGTCCGACCGGAATCAATTTAATCACCTTACGCGAAGCGATATCGATCACTGCCACTTTTTTTATAAATCGCAAAGTCGCCCACATGGTTTTACCATCTGCGGTCACCTCCATACAATCCGGCCCACCGGGAACTGCAATCGTACCAACATTTTCCAGCGTGGTCTGATCAATAATACTGATCGTATCTTCGACCCGGTTCGAGACAAAAATATACCGGTGGTCGCCTAAGGCCCGGAAATTATGTGCGCCGCGACCGGTTTTAATACGTTTAACCGTTTTATGCGTTCGCCAGTCAATAACCTCAACATAGCCCCCTCCCATAATACCGACCAATAAATACTTATCATCCGGTGTCATTGCAATACCGGCTGGCAGATTACCCACTTTCATCGTCCACTTCAGCGTCTGTGTAATCAGATCAATGCCACTCACCTCATCACTGCCCTGTTGCGTAATAAAAACCATCGTACTGGCCGCATTAAACGCAATATGACTGGGTAGTTTAGCCAGCTCAATACGTTTAGATAAAACAGGTGTCACCCCATCATAATGATACAAATCAACTCTATCCAACCTAAGGGATGCAGTCACAAACCACTTCTGATCAGGTGAAAAGCCAATCTGATACGGATCCAGAACATCCTTAACATGACGCTGAACTTGCCCGGTCTTCGGGTCAAGAAAAACTAATTCATTGCCCACTGCACTGGCCACAATTAATGATTTATCATCCGGTGTCGCCAACAAATGATGTGGCTCTTTACCAACAGGAAAAGTACCGATAGTGGCGTAAGTCGACTGGTCAAGCAACTGAACCGCAGCATCTCGCGAATTAAGAACAACAACGACACTTGCCTGCGCCGTATTCACCACCTGAAAAATAAGAATAACTATAAAGACCAACCGATAAAAATATCGCAACATAAGGCTCTCGCTTAAAAATAATTGACGGGATAATGTCATTGCCGATAAAAACAAATGAAAAAAATCCCTTTGCTGCAGCACTACACGGAGTAAAGCGCAACAAAAGACGATAAGGCCGGCGCAATGCGCCAACCTTAAGAAAGACAAACTAAATATTCACGAAAATACGGGGGGAGCGCGCCCCTGAGGAGCAGACCAAACCGGTTTACTCAGGGTAAGAATGGTGCGGGGAATAAGAAATAGGCCCAAACCTGCCAACTCAACCGGACTGAACAGAATGAGCGAAACAGGAAAAGCAGGAAAGTCGTCATGAGAAAGACAATAAGGGCAGTGCTGACCAGCATCCGGGCCGGGCAGTGGCACAGATCCGGAATCGGGAATCTGAACTGATCTTGTTCCGTTCGCAGAACATACCTGTACCCAGATGTTACCCGGCTTTGCAGCTAATGAATGCAATAACGACAATGCGCCTGGAGTCAATGCACCTGACACCAGCGCACAGAGAACCAGACAGATAAGACGAGATTGGTACAATCTGTTCAAACGCATGCAAAATCCGTTAGCCAGAAATAAATGAAGATAAAGGCAAAACAAGAATCATCACTTAATTGGTCCGAATAGCGAATAACTACGCTTGCAAACAGATGCACGGACGATTCCAATATCCAGAAGAAGCTGGATTTTAAGCCAGCCTATAGCTTACATCAAGAATTATCAAAATATTTCATAACAGGAACACATTAAAAACACATACTTTTCCCGATTTTTACCAGAGCAACACTCAAAAAACATGCCCAATGAGTGAAAAATCGTACTATGAATTCGTTGACAACACCTAACGACCAACCTATACTTCGCGCCCATGAACATCGGATCTTTTACACGTCGGTTAATTGCTCTGGTCGCTGTATTTACAGTGCTCATGCTGGCTCTTGCGCCAACGATTTCCAATGCTATCGCATCCGCATCCGCCGGCCAGTGGTCGGAAATTTGTATGGCAAACGGCATTAGCGTCAGCAGCAAAACACGCGTAACTTCGCCTTCGCTGCCGGAAAAACATGATCTGCACAGTGAGCATTGCCCGTATTGTGTAATACATGCCGACTCCTTTGCATTACCTCCGGTGTATGATGAAATTCATCTGCCCTTAATCAAAATATCCTCTTTTTCTTTTCCTCGTCTGTACTATCAGGCATCCAGACCGCTGTTTGCCTGGTCATCGGCCCAACCACGCGCCCCGCCCTATTCATCTTAAATTCGCTCACTGCGACGCTATCCGCTTTCAACAAAGTAACTCAGTCGATCAATCAATGACACTGACGAATGAATGGCGTACGCGGCTTATCGATTCGTACCCGATTTAATCTGTGCCCCTGACAATCTGCATGATTCCAGGAGCATAGCTACCGCTGCCATTCAGGCCTGCGGCAGCACGCATTGCGTATTAACTCAGGTGATCTGTGATGACCATATTGAACTTAATAAGATGAACACCAAACTAAAATTACGACCACTCACTGCTGCCATTATGGCTTGCCTGGCCGGCTCAGCATTTGCTCAAACTGCCGATACAACAACACCCGCAACACAAACCGTCGTTATCTCCGGTACTAAAGAGAACGTAAAAAAACCTGTTTCGCCGGCCACAGTCGAAAGCGTCGACGCAGAGTCGCTGACCGATACCACCAACGTCATGAACGTGGAAGATGCACTGAAATATTTCCCAAGCGTATTGGTTCGCAAGCGTTTTACCGGTGATACACAAGAACCTCTTGCATCAAGAACCACAGGCATTAATGCCAGTGCACGCACATTGATTTTTGCCGACGGCGTATTGTTATCAACTCTGGTCAACAATAATAATGGCAATGGTTCACCGCAGTGGTTTATGGTGTCGCCGGAAGAGATTGAAAGCATTGATGTCATGTATGGCCCGTATTCTGCCGCCTTTGCCGGCAACTCATATGGTGCCGTTGCACAAATTAATACCCGGATGCCAGGCAAATTTGAAGCGACCGTTAATGTCAATCTGGCGACGCAACAAGTCGCTCTGTATGGCACCCACGATCATGCAAAAGCAGGTGAACTGAATGCCACATTAGGTAATCGCAGCGATGCGTTTTCCTGGTTTATCAGCGCAAATCATCTGGATAGTACCAGCCAGCCAATTACTTTTGGCACGCTGACCAAATCCACTACCGCAGCCTCACCAGCCAACCCGGTGATTTCCGGTGCCTATGCCGATTTCAACCGGACCGGTGGCGCTATCCAAGTGATAGGCGGTAGTAATTTTACCCATACAATCCAGGACACGGCCAAAACCAAAATAGCCAAAAATGAGAAGAATCAACTTTTATCCGAAAGCTTGTGCTTTAGTTGCTTGTATGGCTGTACAAACCACTCTTGTCATCGCACAGGATATGTACACTTTTGCCAGCAGTAACAATGTGGTAAAATCACATTTTAAATCAGCCGCCTATTCAGATTCCGACATAAAGGAACAAAAGCAAACCCTCCAGTCTGCCCTGTCCCTCTCTTCCTCTCTTCCTCCCTACCCCTCACTCTCT
>CAIWPG010000166.1 GCA_903914535.1 uncultured Oxalobacteraceae bacterium | reverse complement strand
TACGCCGATCAAGAACACGAAATCTGCTTTTTATTAACGCTGAATTGGAACTACAGGCAAATTGCCAATTTCATGAATAAATACCGTCCCCTGCCCGAAGGAGACAGAGTAGCCGATACACTTTATAAGTGCATCAACCGGATACGCGATAAGCTGGATATAACAGACTGCAACGATACCAGTTTTCGGGAAATGTTAATTCATGTCGGCGTGCACCAGAAAATGCCTCCTTCATTTTTTAATCGCCTGATCGGGTCGCATATATTGCATTAAAATTTATCCGGCTCCAAGCGCCGCTTGCAAGCTGTGCCACACCACTGTGCTTTCAAGTTTTCCCATGCAGTCACCGTGTCCCAGCGGACACTCACGCTGGCGACACGGAGCACATGGTAAACGTAAGGATAAAGCGCTGGCAATGTCTGAAAATGGCGGGGCATGATCCGGGTCAGTCGGGCCATATAAAGCGACGACAGGACGATTCAGTGCAGAGGCAATGTGCAGTAAACCGGAATCATTACTGACTACAGCACTGGCGTGTGCAATCAGTGCAACAGCCTCATCAAGACTGGTTTTTCCGGCCAGATTGTGAATTTGCGGATGAACGGATGCCCCTTGTGATAAGGGCACAGGCAACAGCTCAGCAATTTCCTGACAAACGGCATGATCTTTACCGGAACCAAGTAATAAAATAAGCGTAGCCGGAGCACGCTGTAAAATCATCCCGGCTAACTCAGCAAAATGCCGGGCCGGCCAGCGTTTTGCGTTACCAAACTCGGCACCGGGAGCAAAGGCGATCACCTCGTGTTCTGCCGGTAAACCAAGTCGCTTCAATACAGCTGTGCTTTTTTCCGGGGCAACCACCAACCGGGGTTTCGGTATAGTTAAGGGTGGTGCCTGCACAGAAGAGGGATAAGCCAGCGCAGCATAAAATTGCACCATAGGACGCGGCGGAATCTGATCGTAGTGCATACGATTGATCAAGCCATAACGTGACTCGCCTTTATAGCCTACCCGCAACCGTATTCCGGCCAGCCAGGGCAACAAGGCAAATTTCAACGTGTTCGGTAACACATAGGCTGCGGCATAACCCCGCGCCCTGAGCTGCCGGGCAAAGTGCCAGCGCTCCCGTAATTGCAAGGAGCCGTGTTTAAATCCGGTCGTCAGAATACTGTCTACTTCCGGCATCGCTGCCAGCACCAGCGCCACCCAGGCAGAGGCAACCACATCAATAGGACGATCAGGATGCTGTTGCTTAAGCAGAGCCAGCAACGGTTGCGCCATAATGGCATCACCTATCCAGTTGGGAGCAATCACCAGGGTACGCAGTTGCCGCAATGGCAAAGCAGGAACGGTGCTCATAAAGATACGCCAGCGGGATTATCTCCGGCAAATTGCAACTGATACAGATGCGCATACGTGCCATTTTTTTTCAATAAGCTGGCGTGCGTACCGATTTCACTGATTTCACCATCAGTCAGCACCACAATGCGGTCAGCCCGTTCTATAGTAGAAAGGCGATGTGCGATCACCAGCGTAGTACGCCCTTCCATCAGGCCATCCAGCGCCGCCTGTACAGCACGTTCCGACTCAGAATCCAAAGCTGAAGTTGCTTCATCCAGGATCAGAATAGGCGCGTTTTTATAAATAGCCCGGCCTATTGCCAGACGTTGTCGCTGACCTCCGGATAAACGCATGCCATTATCGCCGATCATAGTTTGTAAGCCCTCCGGCATATCCGCCAGCATATCAGTCAAATGCGCTGCTTTTACAGCAGCATCAATCCTGGCCTGGTCAGGAGCCGGGTCGCCATAGGCAATATTCGCGGCAATGGTATCGTCAAATAACACGACATTCTGGCCGACCATGGCAATCTGAGCACGCAGACTGGCAAGTGAAATATCGGATAATTCATGCCCGTCCAGCGTAATGGTACCGGCAGATGGCGTATAAAAACGCGGCACCAGATTCACCAGTGAGGTTTTTCCTCCGCCCGACATCCCCACCAGCGCAATGGTTTCGCCCGCAGCAATAGACAGATTCAGATTATTGAGAGCCGGTACCGACTGACCGGGGTACGTAAACACGGTTCCCTTAAACTCCAGATTACCCTGAGCACGCCCTTCCAGCACAATACCGGTATCCGGCTCTGCCGGCGTATCAATCAGGGCAAATACCGATTCAGCTGCGATCAAACCACGTTGCAAAGGGCCGTTCAAATCCGACAAGCGCTTTAAGGGAGCCAGCAGCAACATCATGGCGGTAATAAAAGCAACGAAATCGCCTGCGGTGGTATGCCGGGTATGAATAGGAAAAGTAGCCTGACTTAACGCGATAACGACCACGATGGCTACCGCCAGCGATGCCACCATTTGCGTAATAGGTGTAGTCGATGCCGATGCTACCGTAACACGCTGCGCATAACCGCGTAATTTTTCACTCTTCGCATGAAAACGATTTTTTTCATAGGTCTGACCGCCGAAAATACGGATCACCTGACTGGCACGGGTCGCTTCTTCCACGACCTGAGTCAGCTCACTATTCAGTGCAAGCTGGTGCTGATTTAATTTACGTAAACGCTTGCTGGTCATTTTAACGACAACAGCCATAGCGGGGATAATGAACATAGCAACCAGAGTAAGCTGCCAGTTTTCATAAATCAGGTACAGCATCAGCGCCACTACGGTCAGAGAATCGCGCACCAGCGTATTAATCGAGACCTTCACCATCTCGACCACTTGCTGCACTTCATACATCGTGGTGTTAATCAGGCGTCCGCTGGATTCATTCTGGTAATAACTGATAGGGACATCAAGAATCCGTCCAAACATGGACCCGCGCAAATCACTCAATAATTTATTCGCAACCCAGGATAAATAATATTGCGTACAAAAAGTGCAAATACCACGCAATAAAAAAATACCGACAATACTCACCGGCACCATCCATAAGGAAAACGCAGGAGTACCGCTAAAACCTTTATCGATCAATGGCTTTAAAATTCGGGGGAACATCGGCTCGGTTGCTGCCGCGCCTATCATACCGGCCACAGCCAGTACAATACGTTTTTTATACTGCCGGACTGCGTTCCAGAGCCGGAAAAAATGCAGATTTGATTTCATACGGGTTCTTTATAGTATTGATCAGAACTTTCTCAACACCACAACAGCAAGACATTACCGGCTTGCCAGAGTGATTTTGTAGCAGTCCTGCTTATGGTGCTTGTATATTTTTATTATTTCACTGTTCTTTGCAAACCAGCCAGAGGAATCGCTAACAGAATCATAAAAGCCAGTCCAAAAACGGCATCGCGCAGAATAGCATTAAACATGCCGCCCAACATCATCGCCAGCGTTAGCATAGCAATCCACATACCCTCTCTGGTGCGCCCGTACACCGTATTTTTATGTCTGGCCAGACTGAAAGCCAAGAATAATTGCGTACCCAAAATCCACAATAAAGCGCCCAAACCAAGAAAGCCAAGCTCGGTCGCATACAATAAATAATCATTGTGCGGCGTTGTCATGGTGTCGGTTATCAGCCCACGGGCGCGCTGTTGATACTCTCCCATCCATGTCGCAATACCATGTCCTGTCAGTGGTTTTTCCGCCACCATTTGTGCGGTAATTTTATACATTTCCAGACGAATACCATCGTCACTTACTTTTTTGCCCTGAGAAAATGCCTGTACGTCATGCACCATACCAAGCAAACGGAAACGCAAACCATCAGCACTTTCCCAAACCACCAGTAAAACAACGCAAATGCCCGCTACCGCAAGGACACTCTGCCAGGATAAGCGCACATAACGCCACAACACCAGAACGGCACACAGTATAAAAATTAAATTACCGGTACGGGTTTTCGCTAAAAAAATCAGTGCTGCCAGCACATACAATAAAACGGCTATGCGTAACAGCAAGCGATCACGTTTTTCAGTTAACTCAAATAACATCCAACCCGCAGCCAGCCCTAATAAAATACCCAATAAGATTGATTTATTACCGCTATACACAACATAACTGGTGAATGGCGGCCTGAATGGCAGCAGGTGCAGCATATTCAAATAAAACAGAGTGGCTGCGATAAGCGCACCGGCAAAAAAAACCTTCACAGCACGTTGCTGCCATTCTCCCGCCCCGACTGAAATAAACAACAGCAAAAAAAGATAAGTCTGATAGTGCCACAACCCAGACCAAAACTCATGTGCAGGATGAGCCAGAAACAGGGCGGCAAAATACGATACGAATGACAGCGATACGATAGGTATTGTTAATACATGGGATTTAATGCGTTGCCATTTATTCCGGTAATCACCAGCAAAAACCATGCTCAGTATAAATCCGACAATACCCAGATTCATCACCCCGACCGGAAAAAACAAGGTAAGAGGCAATAAAGAGAGGATGGTCTCAGGAAGGTGTTGACGCACTATTTTCATGTTATCTCTTCGCGTTATACATAAGCAATTTCCACACACTCAGGTGAAAGAAGTTCATTTAATTTTTGCTGAAGCTCATCATCCGGCATAACCCGCCAGGCATCCGAACAGCATAACTCTGCAGCCGCCGTCTGGTTTTGGTACTGAATCAGAACCGGACAACCCCTTGCATCCAGGTGTGCAGACAAAATGGTCTTTAATTGCCTGATGTCGGTCTGTGAAGTAACAGACAAACGCAATCCCAGCGCAAACTGAATACGTGCTGTTGCAATATCCATAACCCGCTCAGCCGTAATCCGTAAACCGCCGGAAAAACGATCTTCCGAAACCCGCCCGCTCACCACAAGAAAAGCATCCTCTTTAAACCAGGCTTTACATTCATCGGCCAGTTCTGCATAGACAGTCACTTCACGGGTGGCAGTGCTGTCATCCAGGGTCACAATCAGGATTTTTCCGCGCTGCGTCATTTGCGTACGCACTCCGGAGATAATCCCGGCCATCAGACGATTATCGCGTGACGGTTCCAGTTTCAGTAAGGTCGTGCGTACAAAACGGCGCACTTCCGGTGCATACGAGTTAAACAGATGACCGGACAAGTAGAAGCCCAGTGCCAGTTTTTCTTCCGTCAGTTTTCTTTTCTCGCTGAAAGCAGGTGCCTTTACGTAATCGGGCGAACCGGACATAGCGATATCATCATCAAATAAACTCACCTGATTTTTGGCTGCCTGCGCCTGCTCGGCACATTCTATCGCCAGTGTCACACTAGCCAGCAATATCCCGCGATCTACCTTCAGGCAATCAAATGCACCGGCACGTATCAGCGATTCTATGGTGCGCCGGTTCACCTGACGTTTGTCCACCCGCTTGGTAAAGTCAAACAAATCCAGAAAGGGACCACCGGCACGTGCCGCAATGATGTTTTCTATGGCATTTTGTCCCGAGCCCTTCACCGCTCCCAAACCATAACGTATTTGTGTCGGGGCTTTGGACGGACCGTCAGGGTGCGCAACCGGAGTAAACCGGTAGTCAGAAAAATTAACGTCCGGCGGCAATAATGTTAAGCCACAGACATCCAGCGCATCTTCCACCAAAATTTTAATTTTATCGGTGTCATCCATCGCCAGCGACAAGTTGGCCGCCATGAAGGCAGCGGTATGGTGGGCTTTTAAATAAGCGGTATGGTAGGCCAGCAAGGCATACGCAGCAGCATGGGATTTATTAAACCCGTAACCGGCAAATTTTTCCATCAAATCGAAAATTTCGTCGGCTTTTTGCTCAGTCAGACCATCTTTTGCAGCACCATCCCGGAAAATCTGACGATGCTCAGCCATTTCTTCGGCTTTTTTCTTACCCATAGCACGCCGCAGCAAATCCGCACCGCCCAGTGAGTAGCCGCCAACCACCTGCGCCATCTGCATAACCTGTTCCTGATACACCATAATACCGTAGGTTTCAGACAAAATACCTTCGGTACGGGGATCAGGATAATCAAATCGTTCGCCGTGCTTACGCTTACAAAAATCAGGGATCAGGTCCATCGGACCCGGCCGGTACAAGGCCACCAGCGCGATAATGTCTTCAAAACGATCCGGACGTGCATCTTTCAGCATGCCTTGCATGCCGCGACTTTCCAGCTGAAATACCGCAACCGTTTTAGCTTTACTCAACAACTCATACGATGCCTTGTCATTCAGCGGCAAAGTTTCCAGCGAAAAATCCGCCATAGCCGGATCAAGCTGCTTAATGTAGCGCACGGCCCAATCCAGAATAGTCAGGGTAGTCAGCCCCAAAAAGTCGAACTTCACCAGGCCTACGGCCTCCACGTCATCCTTATCGAACTGCGATACCACGCCGGTATCACCGCCCTGTGTATACAAAGGACAAAAATCAGTCAGCTTGCCCGGTGCAATCAACACACCACCGGCATGCATGCCGATATTGCGTGAGATACCTTCCACCTGTTGCGCCAGCTCCAGCAACTGACGAACTTCATCTTCATTTTCGGCGCGTTCCGCCAGTATCGGCTCTTCTTTAATTGCCTCGGCTATCGTCACCTGCTTACCCGGTTTAAAGGGAATCAGTTTGGAAATACCATCACAAAAATTATAACCAAAATCCAACACCCGGCCCACGTCGCGTATCGCGCCTTTGGCGGCCATAGTACCGAAAGTGGCAATTTGAGAAACGGCGTCCTTACCGTATAAATCCTTCACATGCTGAATAACCCGGTCACGCCCTTCCTGACAAAAATCAATATCAAAATCGGGCATGGATACCCGTTCCGGATTTAAAAAACGCTCAAACAGCAAATTGTAGGCAAGCGGATCAAGATCAGTAATTTTTAATGAATACGCGACAAGCGAACCCGCACCGGAACCCCGCCCCGGCCCCACCGGCACACCATTTTTTTTAGCCCATAAAATGAACTCGGCCACAATCAGGAAGTAACCGGGAAAACCCATTTTAATAATGGTGTCTGTCTCAAACTTCAAACGCGCTGCATAACGCTCTTGCTGTGCTTCACGCACTATCGGATCAGGATATAACTGCACCATCCGTTCCTGCAAACCGGCCTGTGCTTCCGCCACCAGAAAATCATCCAGTGTCATGCCATCCGGGGTAGGGAAAAGCGGCAGACGCGGTTTACCCAGCTCCAGTACCAGGTTACAACGCTTGGCAATTTCCACAGAATTAGCCAGTGCGCCGGGCAAATCGGCAAACAAGGCCTGCATTTCTTCTTGCGTTTTAAAATACTGATCATCATTAAAGCGCTTGACCCGCCGCCCGTTCGCCAGAATTTCACCTTCTGCAATACAGGTACGCGCCTCGTGTGCAATAAATTCACCGGGGTCCATAAACTGAACCGGATGCGTTGCGACTACCGGCAAATTCAATTCAGCCGCCAATGCTACCGCCTGACGCACATGCGCTGCCATATTCGGTTGGCTGGCACGTTGAATTTCAATATAAAAGTGATCCGGAAAAATCTTTGCCCAGTGACTGGCCTGACGACGCGCTGCATCCAGATTACCATTATCAATCGACATACCCACATCACCGAAATGGGCACCGGATAAAACGATTAAGCCACCGGGAGGCAATGCAGCCAGCCAGTCAGGATGAACTTCAGCGCGTCCGCGATACTGATTCGTTAACCAGGCCTGACTCAGCAATTCGCACAACTGTAAATAGCCGGTATTATTTTTGACCAGCAGCAGCAAACGACTTGGTTTATCACGCTGCCCGTCATTCGTCACCCATATATCGCAACCTGCAATCGGTTTCAAGCCTTTAGAACGCGCTTCTTTATAAAATTTAACCATGCCGAATAAATTAGCCAGATCTGTCATGGCAAGAGCTGGTTGCTTATCATCAACAGCAGCTTGGACGGCATCATCAATGCGAACCAGGCCATCGGCGATGGAGTATTCTGAATGCAGGCGAAGGTGGATAAATTGCGGTGTCATCATTCCGTATAAATAGTTGTAACTGTTACTAGTAACTCGTTGTTTTTGAATGAATCAGGACGATTTTGGCCAAATAAAACGGCGTGCCGAATTTTATCACTTTTCAACCCGAAATACCGCCGAATAATTAACACTAATGCAATTAATATCATTAAAAAGCCGTGACAGACGAACCGTGTATCATTCAAAGCAGCATATCGGAAAACAAATCGCCAGTGCCTTTTGCACTCAGTTACAGACAACTTATCCGCATCCGGACTGATGACCGGGACAATATTTTTTTAACGTTTATAATGGCGCAAACTCTTTTGCTTTTTGTCCCTTTTTCCCCGCCTAAATTATGCCGTCAAGTGAACTCCCTTACGTAAATATCTCTACCTATAAATTCATTACTTTTGATGATACCGCTGAAAAGCGCCCGGAATTTTTAGCCATCTGCCAACAATTGAATTTAAAGGGAACTATTCTGCTGACTCCGGAAGGAATCAATTTATTTCTGGCTGGTCTGCGCCATGAAATTGACGGATTTATGGATTGGCTGCACACCGATCCGCGCTTTGCCGATGTTATTGCAAAAGAAAGCCTGTCCACTACCCAGCCGTTTACCAAGCTATTGGTCAAACTCAAAGCTGAAACCATTACCATGCGTATGCCACTGATACGCCCGGAAGATGGCAGAGCGCCCTTTGTTACGCCACCCACCTTAAAACGCTGGCTGGATCAGGGGCACGATGACACCGGACGACCTGTTGTCATGGTAGATACCCGTAATGATTTCGAAGTAGATGTCGGCAGTTTTGATCACACAGTGGATTTCCGGATCAAAAAATTTACTGAGTTTCCAGAAGTAATTGCAGCCAATAAAGATGCACTGAACGACAAAACGGTAGTCACATTCTGCACTGGCGGCATACGTTGCGAAAAAGCAGCCATACACATGCAAAACGTTGGTTACCAGCATGTCTATCAACTGGAAGGCGGAATTTTAAAGTACTTTGAGGAAGTGGGCGGCGCGCATTATCATGGCGACTGTTTTGTGTTTGATTACCGTACCGCGTTGAATCCGCAACTGGAAGCAACCGATACGGAACAATGCTACGCCTGTCGCGCGGTTGTGACTCCGCGTGAACAGCTATCACCTTATTACATCCCCGGAAAATCATGCCCGCATTGCAAAAAACAATCACGGGATAAGCAGAACGGCGACACTGCAAACAAGGCTTAAACGCTTAAAATAAATACGGGCCTTCTTCAAGACCCGTACTACGTACTTTTCAGACTGAATTAACCACCCAGTAAAATCGCACGCTTTACCTGTTTTACCGGTACAGTCGTACTGGTTTTTTCTGCAGAAGGCAAGCGTGATACCGATGGCTCATAAGGTTGTAAAAACCAGGGGTCTACTTTAGGAGCAGAAGAATATGGCGCTCTTGCAGCAGCACGGCGCTCCCCTTTGACAACGGAATCATCTTTGGAAGACGGCACAGGACGACCGGCCTGGCTACCCGACGGCTGGCGTGAAGAAGCACGTGCTTCACGTGGCACTACGGTAGTCGAGGCAACGAAACCGGCCAAATGCAAACGCACAATCTTTTGCTTGATCAATTTTTCGATATCCGACAACAAACGCTCGTCTTTCTCGGTCATCAGAGAAATAGCATCACCCGTTGCTCCGGCACGCCCTGTCCTGCCAATACGATGTACGTAATCCTCTGCGCTGTAAGGCAAATCATAATTAATTACGCAAGGCAGTTCAGCAATATCCAGACCGCGTGCCGCCACATCAGTCGCTACCAGCACTTCGACTTCACCACGTTTGAATGCATCCAGTGCCGCCATCCGTTCCGACTGTGATTTATCGCCGTGAATGGCCGATGCTTTCACACCAGTTTTGACCAGATGCACGGCCAGACGCGAAGCACCAATTTTGGTGTTGGAGAAAACAATAACCTGCTTCAGGTGGCGCTCACGGATAATAAAGCCTACCGCATCACGTTTTTCTTCTTCTTTAACTTCATACAAAATCTGCGTCACATTTTCTGCCGTCGCATTACTGCGTGCAACTTCAATGGTCAGCGGATTACGCAGAAATGTCGTTGCCAGTTTCTTAATCTCAGAAGAAAACGTCGCTGAAAACATCAGACTCTGACGGTCTTTAGGCAACAAATTAATGATGCGCTGCAAATCAGGCAAAAAGCCCATATCCAGCATACGATCCGCTTCATCCATCACCAGCAGCTGCACCTGACTCAGGCTCACAGTTTTTTGCTGTATATGATCAAGCAAACGCCCCGGAGTGGCGATCACAATTTCTACCCCGGCACGCAAAGAAGCCGTTTGTGCGGACATATCCACGCCGCCGAATACCACGACACTACGCAATGGCGTGTAACGCGAATAGGCTTTGACATTTTCTGCGACCTGATCGGCCAGTTCACGTGTCGGCGTTAAAATTAAGGCACGCACCGGATGTCGGGCAGGTGAAGCACTGCTATTAGCATGCGCCAGAAGCAACTGAATAATCGGCAAAGAAAAACCGGCGGTTTTTCCTGTTCCGGTTTGTGCAGCTCCCATCACATCACGGCCCGCCAATACCACGGGAATAGCGGCTACCTGAATCGGAGTCGGGTAAATATAACCCTGATCTGTCAGTGCACGTAAAATATCAGCCGACAGGCCAAATTCATCAAAACGAACTGCCGGAGCTGCCTCTGGTTCAGGCAAAATAGTAAGTGTGGAATCGGACTTAATTTCAGTCATGGTCTTTGGTGGGTCTCCCGTTAGTCGAACGCGATATCAGCGAGGATGACTTTACTGGTCATACCGCAGGCTTGGCAGACTGCCAGCTTAGTCAACAAAACAGAAAATATGGAGGCTAGGGAAGGCCATAGTATATTACAAATCAAGGGCTTATAGCAATATTAGCTAACTTATCTATCAGTTGCAAAACAACATGCACTACAACATGCACTATTAATCTAGCTTTTTTATTATCAATACAACGAACATAGCAGCTATCACAAAATTACCTCGACAACCATATCACCGCCAATTCTGCATAAACACCCTGCAAAATACCGACGATGTGAGCTCTGTGGCAGACTAAGCGGAACCCTGAGCAGAAGTCTGAGTAGTTCCGGGAAAAATTCAGCAATAAAGTTAATTCAGGACAGAGCTCATTTCTTAACCTGCCAGCCACCACCCAATGCCTTAATTAGATACACGGACGTCAGCATTTGTTGTCCGTAAATTTGCACAGCCTGACGCTGATTCGTCAATAACGCTTGTTGTGCCGTAATCACATCAAGATACGTAGCCAAGCCACCGGTATACCGGTCATTAGCCAGATCCAGCACCCGCTGTGCACTCTTCACACTAGCCTGCGACTCTGTTCCGGCACGCCCTAATAAAGCAGAGGCATCAATTCCATCGGCGACTTCTTGCATAGCAAGCAATACACTCTGACGATAATTTGCTACTGCCGATGCATAAGCGGCTTCTGCCATTTTTATCGTTGCAGTCGTCTTTCCGCCATCGAACAAGGTTTGTGTAACAGAGGCACCAAACGCCCACAACACACTGGGAGCATTAAATAGTGTAGCCAACTGATTACTATCCCAACCGCCATTCGCCTGAAACAAAATAGTCGGATAATACGCAGCACGTGCCACGCCGATATTAGCATTAGCGACCGCCATAGCCCGCTCGGCAGAAGCAATATCGGGACGACGTTGCAACACATCCGAAGGTACGCCCACCGGCAACAATGGTACTGAGTGCATCATGAGCTCCGGGGCAATAACAAATCCCGGAGCAGGCATGCCACTCATGGTTGCCAATGCATGCAAATATTTAGTACGCTGAACTTGCTCCAACTCCAGTTGCGTGCGATTCGCATCCAATACCGATTGCTGCTGAGCCAGATCAAGGCCAGACGCCACACCAAGATCATGGCGTGCCCGTATATAATTCAGAGCACGCTCCTGCAATACGATACCTTGCTGAATCACATCAATTTCACAATCCAGTTCGCGCAAATTAAAATAATCCGCAGCCAGCTCCGACATCAGTACCAGGCGGGTATTTTCCAGATCTGCCGTGGCTTGTTCACCCTGCGCCCCGGCACTTTCCACACTACGACTGACCCGTCCGAATAAATCAGCTTCGTAACTCACTGAAAAACCAAGCTGATCATTGTTTTGTATGGTCGATTGATTGGCCGTACCGTAAGCTGCCAGAGGCCGGTTAGCGGAAGTCTGTACACGCGATGGTCCTGCCTGCAAACCGGCCTGCGGAAATAAGCCGGCTGACACCACATTCACCTGCGCGCGCGCTGCATCCAGATGTGCAAGTGCGCTAATCAGGCTCTGATTTTTAAGCAGTGCCTGCTGTTCCAGCCGGTTGAGTGACGCATCACCAAACACTTCCCACCAATTGCCCCGGATAGCAGCATCCCCCGGCACACCCTGATGAAATGAAACACCGGAACCCGAATCCCACTTTGAAGGCAAACCAGCCTCAGGTTTATGGTAATCCGGCCCGGCTGAACAACCGGACATCATTCCGCCGGCTATACAAATAGTGGTCATGCTCATAGCGACAGCAGCAACGCGACTAATCAACTTCATGGCTGGGCTTTCCCGTTTGTACCGGCAGCCACCCTGAGTGCTGCCACCGTCACGACATCATTATCGGCTAATGAGTCAGCAGGATTAATAATCAGTTTATCTGCTGCGCTGATACCACCTAAAATTTCAAGGCTGTTACCCAGATCATGGCCTATCATCACCGAATGCAGCTTAACCTGCCCGTTAACTCCGACTACGGCAACACGTGCACCTTCCGGCCGGAACAACAAGGTATTGGAAGGAACTGTCAGCACGGCTGAGCCGCCACTGACCGGCAAATCTACCTGCACATACGCTCCGGCCATTAATTTGCCATCCTTATTCGGCAAGCTTACTTCCATTTGCAAAGTGCGCGTAGCAGAATCAATCGCACCGGCATTACGGGCAACCGTACCATGAAAAACCTGACCGGCTAATTCAGCCTGGGTAACTCTGACCGAATCACCCACCTTAATGTTTTGTGCATACGACTGCGGTGCATAAACGTACACCCGCAAGGTATCAACCTGGGCCAAAGTGTATAAAGCACGTGCTGCACCACCGTTACCTGCATCAATCAAATCACCCACTTCGACATTACGGCGCGTCACCACACCGGAAAACGGCGCAATAACTTTCTTAAATTCTTCCAATTTTTGCAAGCGTCGCACATTGGCATCAGCCACACCCAGATTCGCCTGAGCCTGGGTAAACGCACTGACACGTTCATTTAATTCCTGTTGAGTCACCGCATCTTTGGCACGCAAGGCTTCCCAGCGTTCTGCCGATGTTTTCGCCAGATCCAGACTGGATACTGCCTGTGCGCGTGCAGCAATCGCTTGTGCCAGTTGCTGATCCACTTCAGGCGTATCAATCTCAGCCAGCACATCGCCTTTAGCTACACGACTGCCAATATCTTTATTCCAACGCAATACATAACCAGAACTACGCGCATAAATCGGCGCTTCAATCTGCCCCTGCAACGTTCCCGGCAAGGTCAGCGTCTGGCTGGTACCGGCAGGCTTGGCATTAATGACATTCACATACAACCGGGAATGCTCAGCCACGGATTCTTGCAAGGCTGTCGCATGTGAAATTCTTAATGCAACCGTCACACCGGCACCCAACACCAGAGCAGCAACAACGGTCAGACTCATCCATCTGGCACGTCTCAGGATAGGGCCGTGATGATGCGGCGTTGGCGCATTAGCGTTGGCAGCATGCGGCTGTTCGCTATGAATGCCTAGAACAGCATGGTGATTTTCGGACATATCAGGACTTCCCTTCTTCTGCTACAGGTAATAATGGATGTGACTGGTTCAATGCACCAGTGTGTTTTCGGTGCTCAAGAAAACGATGAATTCCGGCAAAAACAATAGGGACAAAAAACAGGGTAGAGATCGTGGCAAACAACAGGCCACCAATCACAGCACGCCCCAACGGTGCATTTTGCTCCGCACCTTCACCTAAGCCAATTGCCATCGGGATCATCCCGATAATCATGGCCAATGCCGTCATCAGCACCGGACGAATACGCGTGGCTCCCGCCTCCAGAGCCGCCGATAATGGTGGCAAGCCGTCAAGCATCCGTTGCCGGGCAAAAGACACCATCAAAATACTGTTGGCTGTAGCAACACCCATCGTCATAATTGCCCCTGTCAATGCCGGCACACTGAGCGTCGTGCCGGTTAAAAACAGCATCCAGCAAATGCCCGCCAACGCAGCAGGCAAGGCAGTAATAATAATGAACGGATCAACCCAGGACTGGAAGTTCACGACGATGAGCAAATACACCAGCACAATCGCCAGCAACAAACCCACGCCCAGTCCGATAAAGGAGGATTTCATAGTCTCTACCTGACCACGGATGGTGATATGCGTGCCGCGCGGCAGCGTAGGGCGTATCTCATTCACTAATTTCTCAACATCAGCAGAAACACTGCCTAAATCGCGCCCTTCCACACTCACATACAAATCCACCACAGGCGTAGCGTTATAGTGCGATACGTCCGCTATTTGCGTATCAGGGACAACCTTCACCAGATTACTAAGCAACTGACTTGCATCCGAAGTTGCAGATAATGACTT
>CAIWPG010000165.1 GCA_903914535.1 uncultured Oxalobacteraceae bacterium | reverse complement strand
TGTTTACCCTCAGTCGTACCGTGGAGAATGCCACGTCATTGGCTTAAGGATAGTGGTCATTTTTTTGACACCGTATTTGGCTATATACGTCAGTTATTGTTATTGTCTGCGACTAATAAAATTGATATGCATCTGACAAGGCGCGTCTTTGCCCGTCTGCTTTCTTTGCCGATTGATTATTTTGAGAGTACTTCTGCCGGTGTCGTTACCCGTCATATGCAGCAATTGGAGGGCATTCGTAATTTTTTGACCGGGCGGCTCTTTTTTACCGCACTGGATGCAACAGCGCTATTAATTTTTATTCCGTTATTATTTGCCTATTCGTTCAAACTGGCGTTGATTGTGTTGGGTTTTACGCTGGCGATCGCCAGTATCATCACCCTTTTGCTTCCCACTTATCGTAAGCGTCTGAATGCACTGTATTCAGCGGAAGGTGCGCGACAAGCTCTGTTGGTAGAAACGGTACACGGTATGCGCACAGTAAAAGCATTAGCTATCGAGCCAGCGCAACGCCGCACCTGGGATCAGCTTTCTGCCACTTCTATCGCGACGCACTTCAAGGTGGGGCAGCTGGCTATTACCGGTAATGCCGTTACTGATTTATTGGGTAAATTGCTACCTATTGTGATTATTGTGATTGGCGCTCAAAGTGTTTTTGATCATACCCTGACTGTGGGTGTGCTAATTGCGTTTCAAATGATTTCCGGGCGTGTCGTCGGTCCGCTGATTCAGATGGTGAGTCTGGTGAATGAGTATCAGCAAACGGCACTTTCGGTACGTATGTTGGGTGAGGTAATGAACCGGCCTCCTGAAGGCCGCCTGGGATCTGGGGGGCTGCGTCCGCGTCTGCAAGGGGTGATTACCTTTGATAATGTGACTTTTCGCTATCCTAATGCTGCCATTGCGGCATTGGATCACACTTCTTTTACGATTGAAGCCGGAAAAGTGATTGGTATCGTTGGCCGGAGTGGATCAGGAAAAACTACCCTGACCAAGCTCATTCAGGGACTTTATCCGGTGGAAGAGGGCATTATTCGTTTCGATGGTATTGATGCCCGAGAAATTGATCTGGCGCATTTACGTAAACAGGTAGGCGTGGTTTTACAGGAAAATTTCTTATTTCGCGGTACTGTGCGTGAGAATATTTCGATGACGAAACCCGATGCCACTTTCGATGAGATCGTCGCTGCCGCGCAAGTGGCCGGTGCCGATGAGTTCATTGAGCGTTTGCCGCAAGGCTATGATACCTTTCTTGAGGAAAATGGTTCCAATCTCAGCGGCGGACAAAAACAGCGTTTATCTATTGCGAGGTCGTTAATGTCTAACCCGCCTATTCTCATCTTAGATGAGGCGGCCAGTGCGCTTGATCCTGAGAGTGAAGCTATTTTTATTAATAATTTATCCAAAATAGCGGTTGGACGCACCGTGATTATGATTTCTCACCGCTTATCTACGTTGGTTAATGCGCACACCATTCTGGTGATGCAGCAGGGATGTTTGTCTGATTCAGGGCGGCATGGAGAGTTATTGTTGCGTTGCCCTACATATCAACAATTATGGAATCAACAGACTAGTCATCTGTGAAAAAAATCATGAAAACTAATCGCGATGAAGAGGGTGTGGTAGCTGATTTTTTGCCAGATGCCGATGAAATTGAAATGCGGCCTTTACCAAGGGCGGCACAATTGACTTTGCATGTGATGTTGGCGGCAATTGTCAGTTTTATTCTTTGGGCCATTTTTTCAAAAATGGATGTCAATGTTACTACACGTGGTCGTTTGATTACACTACAACCCAATATTGTGGTTCAGCCGCTAGAAACAGCGGTTATTCAAAAAATAGATGTGCATATTGGCCAGCTTGTTAAAAAGGGGGAGCGTTTGGCTTTACTCGACCCGACTTTTCCTGAGGCCGATGCTAATCAGTTACGCAACAGATTACAAAGTTATGACAACGAAATTAAGCGTTTAGAAGCGGAGATCTCCGGTAAAAACGATACAGCTCAGCGCATAGGTGATTCGGATACTATGTTGCAGAATCGTTTGTCCAGAGAAAGTCAGGCGAATTATCAGGCGCAAATGCAAAAAAACAATGAAAATATTGCAAGATTGCAAGCGTCTTTAGATACCAATCACCATGATCAGGCAGGACTTAAGGCACGGGTTAATGTTCTCAGAGATGCAGAACAATTACAGGCAGATATGGTTGCGCAAAAATATGCGGTCCGTTCACGCTTGTTGGATGCGCAAGACCGACTCTTAGAAGCAGAGCGTAATCTGGAAATGAGTAAAAACCGTGATATCGAGCTGCAGCGTGAATTGGCTGTTGCTCAAGCTGAACGACGCTCATTTGATACCGGTTGGCGGCAGAAGGTGATGGAGAGCATGCTCGCTGTAGAGCGTGACCGCGATGCCGTTAATGAGCAACTGCAAAAAGCAAATCGACGCAATAGTCTTGTTAATTTAACTTCGCCGTCCGATGGGGTGATATTAGAGATTGCTAAGTTGTCGCAAGGTTCGGTTATTCGGGCAGCAGAAACATTATTCACTCTGGTTCCTCTGGATTCGAATCTGGAGGCAGAAGTACAAATTGATGCGGCAGATATTGGTTATATTAAGTTGGGTGATATTGCCCATATTAAATTAGATGCATTCCCATTTCAAAAGCATGGCACATTGCCCGGAAAACTACGTACGATTAGTGAAGATGCATTTAAACAAGATGCGGCTATCGGAAAAAAAGAAGATGGCTTCTATTTATGTCGGGTACATCTTGATAATCTGAAGTTGAATGGTATGTCTCCTTATGCAAGGTTATTGCCAGGAATGACACTAACGGCAGAAGTTACCGTTGGGAAGCGTTCGGTGATGTCGTATATTCTTTGGCCATTAACTAAAACACTTAATGAATCAATACGAGAACCATAAATGGATCAGTCGATAATGGATTTTTGACTGGTTTGTTAAACCATATTCATTTTGAATCTCAAACCGGATGTACGTGGCGTAATGAATCGCGATATGTAGTGCTATATGTGGCGATAATTAATTCCTTTCGGCAATAAAATTACTAAAGTATCTTTGAATTGAGCCGATAACTCTAATCAGAGTCGAAGCGTGTGCGAAACGTATGAGTTGCGTTGCAAATTGATAAATTAAAGCCGTGTAAATTTGGAAAGAAATATTATGACTACTTCTATTGTGTTGGGGATGACAACTGCG
>CAIWPG010000164.1 GCA_903914535.1 uncultured Oxalobacteraceae bacterium | reverse complement strand
GCGCAAGCCATTGAATCTTACCAGCAGCGCGAACGTCGCTTTGGGCGCACCAGTGAGCAATTGCTCGAATCAAAAAAGGCATCTTAATGTTAAAAGCCAGAATTATTACGGCAATCGTGATGTTGGCAGTGTTGTTACCTGCACTTTTTTTAGGTTCACCGTTGGTCGTTACCATTCTGTGTACCGGAATTTTTTCTATTGCTTGTTGGGAAAGTTTGCGTTTATTTAATCATAAATTGCTTATTCCGGTGAGCGTTGTCTGGACGTGCCTGTTTGTGTGGATAGCCCTGATGGGAAACTCAAAGCAAATGCAGGTGATGTGGATTGCCGGTTGTGTGGCCTGGAGTCTGAAATTTATTCCTTCACTTGCTCTGGGCTTGCCTGCGATGGACAGTAGTAAAAATCGTGTGTTGAGTGCGATGTATGCGATTTCATTACTCGCCTGCTTTCTGGCGATACTCACATTCCAGCAGCATTCACCTGGTTATCTGCTGTCTGTAATGGCTCTGGTCTGGATTGCCGATATCGGGGCTTATTTTTTTGGTAAAGCATTCGGAAAAAATAAGTTAGCCGTTTCCATCTCACCGGGAAAATCATGGGAGGGAGCCATTGGCGGATGGTTGTGCGTGCTTCTTTTTTCTATAATGAGTACCCGGCTTACTGTTTTAGCCGACACATATACCGCTAATTTATTTTTGCGTTGGGGCTGGACCGGACTGATCGCGGCCGCCACGTTGCTGACGGTAGTCAGCGTGCTTGGTGATTTGTTTGAATCTTCGCTAAAACGGCGTGCTATGGTAAAAGATAGTAGTCATTTACTGCCGGGGCATGGTGGGGTGCTTGACCGGATTGATGCATTGATCCCTGTGTTGCCGCTGGCCTTAATGTTGGAAATTGTTAGTAAATCATGATACAAAAAATTACTATTCTCGGTTCTACAGGTTCTATCGGCATTTCTACCCTGGATGTGATTGCACGGCATCCCGCACGTTTTCAGGTTGTTGCACTGACAGCGCATAAGCGTGTTGCTGAACTGGCATCGCAGTGTCTGCAATTTAATCCGCAGGTGGCTGTTGTCGGCAGTGCTGCGGCTGCGCAGGAATTACGTGATTTATTACAGGCACATGGCAGTGCTACCCGTGTCACATATGGCCAGGATGCATTATGCGCTGTGGCACGTGACTGCGATGTGGTGATGGCCGCTATTGTTGGTGCGGCAGGACTGGCTCCGGCCATGGCAGCGGCACAAGCCGGCAGAAAAATTCTGTTGGCCAATAAAGAAGCGCTGGTGATGTCGGGGCAGTTATTCATGGATGCCGTATCTGCGAATAATGCGACTCTTTTACCTATTGATAGCGAGCACAATGCTATTTTTCAGTGCTTGCCGCACGATTTTAATCGTCGTCCGGAACAACAGGGTATTGCTAAAATTGTGTTGACTGCGTCAGGAGGACCTTTTTTAAACCGGTCGCTTGATTCACTGCGGGACGTTACTCCGGAACAGGCCATTGCGCATCCGAATTGGGTCATGGGGAAAAAAATATCCATTGATTCGGCCACGATGATGAATAAGGGGCTGGAAGTAATTGAAGCGCATTGGCTGTTTGCCGTTGCGGCAGAAAAAATCGAGGTAGTGATTCATCCGCAAAGCGTTATACATTCGATGGTATCCTACTTAGACGGCTCAATGCTGGCTCAGCTGGGTAATCCCGATATGCGGACACCGATTGCACATGCTCTGGCATATCCGCAACGAATCGATTCCGGCGTGGCACAACTGGATATCAGTAAAATTGCGCAGCTTAATTTTGAACAGCCCGATCTGATGCGTTTTCCCTGTCTGGCTCTGGCATTTGATGCTTTACGTTCCGGTGGTACTGCCGCGGCAGTACTCAATGCAGCCAATGAAATCGCTGTTGAGGCTTTTTTAGAAAGAAAGATCGGTTTTCTTATGATTTCAGATGTCATTAAACACGCTATGAACACGATCTCCACTATTCCTGCCGCAGATCTGGATAGTGTGCTGGCACAAGATGCTTTGTCGCGTGCGGCGGCACATCACTATATTAACGGTCATTAGCATGGATCTTTTGCGCACCGCTCTGGCTTTTTTATTCGCGATTTGTTTTTTGGTCGTTTTTCATGAGCTGGGGCACTATTGGGTTGCGCGTTTATGTAATGTCAAAGTATTGCGTTTCTCACTGGGCATGGGGAAGGTTTTGTTTTCACGCCGGTTCGGACCTGATCAGACTGAATGGGTGATTTCTGCATTGCCTTTGGGTGGCTACGTCAAAATG
>CAIWPG010000163.1 GCA_903914535.1 uncultured Oxalobacteraceae bacterium | reverse complement strand
TTCAAGGCGCTTCAGATTATCAGCATAATCGGTGACTACCACCGAGTTATTACCCGGATTTGCGCTAATCGAATTATTTGGTGAAATCAATGGTCGCAGTACCGTGACCAGATTGGCTGAATTTTCATAATTCAAACGATAAATCTGCGTTGCAATCTGGTCGCCCCTGACGCCGGGAGCCATAGTCGGCCCCGCTTGTAATTTACCATCCGACTCAGGCACAACCTTAGTAAAACCATCCGCCGTTACAACCGCATATCCTTGCAGGCGCAAGGTGGATGTCAATAAAGCAAACGCTTGTCGCTTGGTCACCGGCTTCTCTGATACCAGATTAATGGTACCCTTGACACGGGGATCGACAATAAAAGTCGTCCCTGTGTAATGCCCGACCGCCTTAATTACCGATTCAATATCCGCGCCGACAAAAGTAAGCTTAGATTCATTCAGATCCAGATCCTGCGAACGGGCCGGAGCCATGCCCAGACTGGTTACTGCTATCAGCGCCAGACTGACCGGAAAATAACGCAATCGCGCAGGTAACTTGCGCAATATCGGAAAAGAAGGTGTCATTCGATTTTTTTTCATTTGAATTCTAAGGCGGTTACATTTTTATCGCCAACCATGTGGCGCTGTCCAAGCAAATTCAATAAATTTGCTAACTTTTCTTCCTGTCCATTCTCTGCACTGGCCTGCCCGGAAAATTGTAAATGTCCCCGCACTACAGTGCCACGCCCCTGCAATAACAATGGCCCCAGAGTCGTTTCCAGTTTCAGTTGAATTTCTTTGCCACGGCAATCAAATGTCATCAGATAAGATCCCAAAGGTTTGACCGGAGATAAAGCCGAAGCCATACCCTGCATCGTGAGTGTTAAGCTGCCGTTCATGTCAACTGATGTGTTGCCGTCGGACAGCGCCACATCCAGTATGTTCCAGGACAGAATCATTTGTCCCGACGGGCGCAAGGTATTTAGCGGTGCACCCATGCCAGCCAGACGTTCTGTAGGGACAGTAATAGCACTGGCGCTCACTTGTATCTGATTCCAGCTGCCGGAAACATAAATCGGGTGTTGCAGTGATTCAGTATTTTCAAGCGTCATTTCTACCTGCCCCAGCAATACCGCAGGAGACAGGTGCCAGACAAATCGCCCCGGCAGTAAGGGAACAATAGCGCCCCCGGAACCGCCGGCAACTGCACCAATAAACGCAGAACCACTCCACAAACTGCCCTGGGCATCCCCCAGAGTCAGGCGTCCTTCTGTCTGCCGCTCTAACAGTACGGCTAAACAATCTGCCGGAACAAATGCCAGCAAACTTAATACAATGCAGAAAAATCCCAGACCAAGCCACGCCAGCTTATGAAGCAGACTGGTCTGGCGTGCCGATTTCCTGTTATCCGAATCGCTGATTAAGTTTTTCACTGAATTCATCACCGAATTGTCCACTGTCTCACGCTCATGCAACACACATCAAACCCCGTCCTGATGTGTAGACTGACGCAACAACAACGTCACATTGACAAGCCCTCCGTCAATCCCGGTGACATTGACCTCATCGGCATACAGACTGGCTGTTTTTTGCAATTCAATCAGCCAGCTTTGTACTGCCACCATAGATACGGAAGATAGCTGAGCCCGCACCAGGGCATCATTAACGGATAAGGTTTGCACTTTTAATCCGTTACGCGCTAACGTTGTTTCCAGCATTTCTTTACTCACATCCTGCACCGGGGTATCAGCGCCGGGTAAGGCCGCCAATTGTAAAGATAAATTCTGCATTTCTGCCAATTGCTGATGCAACTGTGGCAAACGCTTTTTTAG
>CAIWPG010000162.1 GCA_903914535.1 uncultured Oxalobacteraceae bacterium | reverse complement strand
TCCAGCGTGCTGCTGCGATTTTCATCGAACAAATTGCCGGTATAGTTGGCCACCAGCGGCGCATAGGCGAGCGGTGAATTGGTGCTGCTGCCTGTGACGCCAACCAGAGAAGTGGTCTGTTTGATATTTTTGTAATCGACTCCGGCTGAAAAGGTGTGCGTATAGTCAACGCCGCCGCCCAGCAGTTTCGAAAAACGCACCCCGGCAATATCCGAATTACCCAATATTTGCGTATCGTTATTGACGCTGGCGGTGGTCAGCAGATTACTGCGTGACTCGACGGCATACATCGTCAGCGTATCGCCGCCGGCATTCACCGGCATCACATAGGTTGCAGCCAGCGCACTCGCATCCGAGGGTTTTTCCGGTGCGGTCTGCACCGTCATGCCCAGACTATGCCCGAGCTGCCACAAGTTGTCATACCGCATAGACGCTGACAGACGCTGTGCGGTGGTATTGTAAGTCTGGCGATTGCTGTATTCGACACTGCCATGTACCGGCAATTGATCATCCACATCCAGCTGCACCTCCACCGTACCGGGTTCGCGCCCTGCGCGCAGTACCGGCGTCACTTTGGCATCAGTCGAACGGTTCAATGCCGTTAACTGCTCCTGCATGGTATTAAAATTAGGCACTTTGCCTTCCGCCAGTTCCGGCACACGCGACTTAATCCGTCTGGGCAGCACATATTCGGCACCCTTGACCTTCAGCCTGTCAATCGGCGCTTCAACCACATGCAACTGCACTTCGCCGCTGTCAACGCGCTGCTCGGGGATAGACACCACCACCGTCATGTAACCTGCCGTGTGATACGCCTGCTCTAACGCGGCGCGGGCACTTTCCACGTCCTGCAAGTTCTTGCCCTCACCCATGAAATACGATACGGCATTCTCGACCTTCAAGGCTGGCAGCAGACTGTTGCCATCAACGGTATATTCGTAAATACTAAATGTCGGCATCGCCCCGGGATCAGCTCCCGCCTGCACTTCAGCAGCCTGCACTGTGGCAGCCGCCTGAAGCAGTGCGATAAAAAACAGAAGGGGGAGTTTTGGTTTGCGCATTTCCGGCAGTCAACATACAATTTTCAATATGTACATTATCGGCATGAATTGTTACAACTATTCTATTGCTGCTAAAAATGGCTGATACTTAATACTCATTTTTATGACACAGTATTCAGCCATCCGGACAAGCGGGCACAACTTCTGTTACAAATCAGCATCCAGTCCCTCGTCAGGCAGCCTCGTCATACCGGCCGGCCTTTGCTTGCCGCAGGTAAGGCCGGCTAGTTACTTCATCAAACGGGTACTCAGCCACACGGCAATTATTAATCCCCGCGAAAGCGGGACAAAATATTCCTCTTTGCCTGCCCGATTGCTTAATCCGGATTGAGCGTTAAAAACGCCGATTGATTCTTTATAACCAATGCGTAAGCTATTTCGGCAGTCTGGCTGTGCTACGCTTTAGTTAATCCACTCTTCAAATTCCCCGGCAACACTACAGGACAAATCATGTTAAGCAATAAATTATCGCGCAAGCACACCGCAGGCTTTACTTTGCTGGAACTACTGGTGGTCATGGTCATCATCGGGCTATTGGCTAGCTACGTAGGACCGAAATATTTTGCACAGATCGGCAAATCTGAAGTCAAGACCGCCAAAGCCCAGCTGGATGCACTGGAAAAGGCGCTCGATCAGTATCGTCTTGATAACGGCCATTACCCGGCAGCGGACGCTGGCTTAAATGCCTTGATGGTCAGTCCCGCCACAGAAAGCAAATGGCAGGGGCCTTATCTTAAAAAAGCCGTACCCGCCGACCCCTGGGGTAATCCTTATGTATACCGCATACCCGGCGAACACGGTGAATACGACCTGCTCTCCTACGGACGGGATGGCAAACCCGGTGGTCTTAACGAGGATGCAGATATCGTCAACTGGTGACCGTGCTGTTGAAATAAAATAATTGTATTTTTTCAATTTATTCAGCTATAGTTGCGGCGTTGTCTGGTCGATATTGAAAATATGTGCGAGAAAGTCTGCAGTACGCCGGAATAAGTCTCCTCATAATGCGAAAATGTCAGCCGCAAAACCGGAACAGTTCGCTGATACTGGCAAATATTTTTTTCAACGTGGGGAAATGTTTTTCCAGCGCCAGTAAGGTTTAATTTGGCGCCACGCGGACGGTTTTCAGGTTGCCTGTTTTTACTTATTAATCAAATAGTTGAACGTATAATTTG
>CAIWPG010000161.1 GCA_903914535.1 uncultured Oxalobacteraceae bacterium | reverse complement strand
TAGTATTGCGCTGAAAAATAGCAATGGCTGACGAACTTAGCAGATAGTTTGTGTGGCTTGGTTTAAAGTGGCTTACCTGAGTAAATTTATTCAGGTAAGCTTAGTCGTTTAAGAGATCTGATTTAATTAGTCGTATTTTTTATTCGCTATAATTTTGCTTCACTTGCCTGGCTACATAGTTGTCTGATTAATTGTTTTAATGTGCAGTTCAATTCAGCTATATAAACAACGTGCCCGCACTTGTTTTTTTATGAGCAAGTGCAGGTAAAATAAGTCACATACCGAACCAAGCAGTACTATCGACTGCAAAAACCAGGAAAAAATACATGACAGGTTTTATACGAAATTCTGCGTTGGATACAACGATGCTCGGTATGGTACCGATGGTGATTGAGCAGAGTGGACGTGGTGAGCGGTCGTACGATATTTATTCCCGTTTATTAAAAGAACGCGTGATTTTTCTTGTCGGTCCGGTGAATGATCAGGCGGCCAATCTGGTTGTCGCCCAATTGTTGTTCCTGGAAAGCGAAAATCCTGAGAAAGATATTTCGTTCTACATTAATTCACCTGGCGGTTCTGTTTCTGCTGGTATGGCAATTTACGATACCATGCAGTTTATTAAGCCGGATGTATCTACATTGTGTACCGGTCTGGCAGCATCCATGGGCGCATTTTTGCTTTCTGCCGGTGCTAAAGGCAAACGCTTTTCATTGCCAAACTCGCGCATTATGATTCACCAGCCATTGGGTGGTGCACAAGGTCAGGCATCCGATATTGAAATTCAGGCACGTGAAATTTTATATTTGCGTGAACGCTTAAATGGCATGCTGGCAGAGCATACAGGGAAAACAACAGAGCAAATTGGTAAAGATACCGATAGAGATAACTTTATGTCAGCCGCAGAAGCTGTTGAGTACGGTTTGATCGATAAGGTAATGACCCACCGCGCATAATCAGCGTAAAAAAACGCCCCTGAGGGCGTTTTTACTTTTAGAATTGTTATTCTCCTGCAATTGATTTAGGATTTGGGAAATTTCCAAAGCGTGATTCAGTGTTTACGGGTAATATCAAGCCACCTACTTTCTTAAATTTGTATCATGTCTGATAAAAAATCGTCCAGTGGTGAAAAGCTACTCTATTGCTCCTTTTGCGGTAAGAGTCAGCACGAAGTTAAGAAATTAATTGCGGGTCCTTCCGTATTTATTTGTGATGAATGTATCGACCTTTGTAACGATATTATTCGTGATGAAATCGCCAATATCGAAACGATAGGCACTACTAAGGCAGATCTGCCGACACCGCTTGAGATTTCTGAGTTGCTGGATCAGTATGTGATCGGTCAGCTAACCGCAAAGCGTATTTTGTCTGTCGCGGTTTACAATCACTACAAGCGCCTGAAGCATTTGGGCAAAAAAGACGATGTTGAATTAGCGAAAAGTAATATTTTACTGGTAGGTCCTACTGGCTCAGGTAAGACTTTACTGGCGCAAACATTGGCGCGGATGTTGAACGTACCGTTTGTGATCGCGGATGCGACGACTCTGACAGAAGCAGGTTATGTTGGTGAAGACGTTGAAAATATCATTCAGAAATTGCTGCAAAATTGTAATTACGATGTAGAGCGTGCGCAAAAAGGTATCGTATACATTGATGAAATTGATAAAATTTCGCGTAAGTCCGATAATCCTTCCATCACGCGTGACGTGTCAGGTGAAGGCGTTCAGCAGGCATTGCTGAAGCTGATTGAAGGAACAATGGCCTCTGTGCCTCCGCAAGGCGGGCGTAAACATCCGAATCAGGATTTTATTCAGATTGACACGACAAACATCATGTTTATTTGTGGTGGTGCGTTTGATGGTCTGTCAAAAATTATTTCCAATCGTTCTGAAAAAAGCGGTATCGGTTTTTCAGCCAGCGTGAAAAGTAAGGTTGATGCCAGTGCCAGCGCGCATTTGCAGGAAGTTGAGCCGGAAGATTTGATTAAATTCGGACTGATTCCTGAGTTGGTCGGACGTTTGCCTGTTGTGGCTACCTTAAATGAGCTTGATGAAGATGCCTTGATTCAAATATTGGTTGAGCCTAAAAATGCATTGATTAAGCAGTATTCCAAATTGCTTGAAATGGAAGGCGCAGAATTGGATATTCGTCCTTCTGCACTGCATGCCATTGCTAAAAAAGCGATTGTACGTAAAGCTGGTGCGCGTGGTTTGCGTTCTATACTGGAACATGCGTTGCTGGATGTAATGTACGAATTGCCAAATGAGCAAAACGTAGCTAAAGTGGTGATAGATGAAAATACTATTACGCAAGGTGCTAAACCACTGTTGATTTATCATGAACAGCCTAAGGTATCCGGTACGAAATAAGTAGTACGTTACGGATAGATTTGTGCGTTCTTTTGTTGAGGGCGTATCAAATCGGCCTGTAGTTATAAAGCCACCTCGGGATAAACTCGTGTGTGGCTTTTTATTTTTTAATCGCAATAAATTGTTACAGTGATTAAATTTTTTGCCGGATTTTGCTGTGGCATTGTCCGGTTTAAACAGTGTGCTGGACTCTGCGCATTGGATTGCTATACTCTAAGTTTGTTTGTGTTTAACCGGATAAAGGCACTTCGTATTCAGACCGGTTCAGGCGCTTGATGTACTAAACCGTCATTTTGTCATTCTGATGCGAAATTTTCTTTGTTCGTGGACTTGTGTTTTAACAGAACGTGCCAACATGTAAGCTAGGATTATTTTCAAAAAAAGGACCGCCATGACGACGACACTTATTACCGAACATACACAGTTGCCATTGTTGCCCTTGCGAGATGTGGTGGTTTTCCCGCATATGGTAATTCCCCTTTTTGTGGGACGCCCAAAGTCAATTAAAGCACTTGAAGCTGCAATGGAACAAGGCAAGAGTATTATGCTTGCTGCACAGAAGGCTGCCGCCAAGGATGAGCCTTCTGCAGATGATATTTATGAAATCGGTTGTATAGCGACGATTCTGCAAATGTTAAAGCTGCCGGACGGTACTGTTAAAGTGCTGGTTGAAGGTGTTCAGCGTGCCCAGATACATCGAATCCGTGAGCTTGATACGCATTTTGTTGCGAATCTGATTCCGGTCGAAATCGAAGATAGCGATAATGCCGAAGTTGAGGCCATGCGCCGGGCTATTGTTCAGCAGTTTGATCAGTATGTAAAACTAAATAAAAAAATTCCGCCTGAAATTCTGGCTTCCTTATCTGGTATTGGTGATGCCGGGCGTCTGGCTGATACCGTAGCGGCACACTTGCCCTTGAAACTGGATCAGAAACAAGAAATTCTTGAAATATTCAGTGTCGCTAAACGACTCGAGCATTTATTGGGTCAGCTGGAAGGCGAGCTGGACATTTTGCAGGTAGAGAAACGTATCCGTGGTCGTGTTAAGCGTCAGATGGAAAAATCGCAGCGTGAGTACTACCTGAATGAACAGGTTAAAGCGATTCAGAAAGAATTGGGCGAAGGCGAAGAGGGTGCCGATTTAGAGGAAATTGATAAAAAAATCGTCGCTGCCAAAATGCCAAAAGAAGCTAAAGACAAAGCGATGGCTGAGTTGAAAAAGCTTAAAATGATGTCGCCGATGTCGGCGGAAGCTACCGTAGTCCGTAATTATATCGATACGCTGGTGAGTCTGCCCTGGAAGAAAAAATCCAAGGTCAATAACGATTTAGCTAATGCTGAAAAAGTACTTGAGCTGGATCATTACGGCCTTGATAAGGTCAAAGAACGGGTTCTGGAATACCTTGCTGTACAGCAG
>CAIWPG010000160.1 GCA_903914535.1 uncultured Oxalobacteraceae bacterium | reverse complement strand
TTTGGCGGCTGCCACGTGGTCGGTCCAAAAGGTGGTGCGCTGATCCATGTCTTCTCCATCAAAAATTGAATGGAGTCAGTGTGCAGAAAATACGATTACGCCACAAGTCTGGGGTTTATGGAGGTCTTACGATTTATCAATTGTTTTTTTGACGTGTTTTATTTTCGTTGTAGCCGCCGCCAAGTGCCATAGTTAATGCTATTTCGCGA
The DNA here is from genome assembly GCA_903914535.1 of uncultured Oxalobacteraceae bacterium. Classification (GTDB taxonomy): domain Bacteria; phylum Pseudomonadota; class Gammaproteobacteria; order Burkholderiales; family Burkholderiaceae_D; genus Solimicrobium. The sequence goes on along the minus strand of CAIWPG010000160.1, from coordinate 14,037 downwards.
TTGATTTGCCGGCTGTGTAATTCGATTAATTTACTTTGTTCGGATAATACCGGCAACATTGCTTCCATCGCGGCCAGTTTGTCTGCCAGACCTTGCTGGTAATAGGCATTAATGCTATCCCGTGAGAATGAGACGGCATTGAGCCTGGCAGTTTGCAGTTGCATTTGCTGATTAAGATTTTCCAGTTCGATACCGACTTGGGCGATTTCATTGATTGCACTAAGTACGGATTGATTGTATTGCGCGATTGCCAGGTTGCTTTGTTCATGCGCATTGGATAACCCTGCATCGAGACGGCCGCTATCGAAAACTGGCAGCGATAATCCGGGGACAAGATTAATCTGTTTGCTGGAAACGTGTAACAGATCGCTAAGATGCAGCGCATCCAGTCCGAAGAATGATTTGATATCAAATTCCGGGTAAAAAGCCGCTTTTGCTACATCAATTTGATGCATTGAGGCCTGAACATACCAGCGCATTGCCTGCAGATCGGGACGGCGTGCAAGCAGTTGATAGTTTAACACCGGCGGCAATACTCCGGTACTTTCTGGTAGTGATACTTCTTTTAAAACGGGCAGGTTGTCGGATCCGGCTCCCAGTAAGGTGCGTATTGTTTCACGTAACAGGGCGATTTTGCTTTCGGCTGAGCTTATTTTTTGGTCGAGTTCAATTTTGTGGGCACGTGTCATTTCAGTTTGCGTATACGGTTCTAGTCCACGGTCAGTGCGGGCCTGGTGTGCCATAATCATTTCATTTTCAATATCGCGGGCGGTATTAAGCAAGGCCAGATTGGCGTACCAGGTTTGCATTCCATAATAGGCTTGAGTGACGCGTGCAGACAATACTAGTTCAACTTCTGCTGCTTCTGCTTGACGGGCATTGCTCATTCCTAATGCAGCATTGGTTTTGGCTCTGTCTTTACCCCATAAATCAAACGCATAGCTGGCTTTTAATCCAAGAGTACCTTCGGTATACCAAGGTCCTGTCAGGCCTTCGGAAGGAATGTTTGGTGTAAATGGCCCAAGAAAACCGTTAGAAGACAGATCCTGCCGGTCGATAGATGCGGCGAATCCGACCATTAAGCCGCCGCTGGCTCCGGCAAGTGAAACTTGAGCATCGCTTATTTTTAAGCGATATTTTGCTACCTCAATGGCAGGTGCATCTTTGAGTGCCTGAACGATGAGTGCATCCAGTTGTGAATCGTGATAGCGATGCCACCATTGTGCTTCTGGCCAACCATCGCGCGATAATTTTATATCATCAGCCAGGCCGATTTTTTGAAGGTCGATTTCAGATAATGTCACAGTCTGGTCATGCATGATGGCACATCCGCTCACCATAATTGCAAGGCACAGGGTAATCACGTTTTTAAGCGACCGGGGATAAAATGGATAAGTGAGTCTGGATTGTTTCATGACAGTCTCGATAGTGGGTTGACAGACGGCGTAATATGCTCATCAAGCTGTACTATGCGCTGGTAAATGGTCTGGACTGCTGTAATGATTTCTTCGGTTTGCGCATTACCGTTATCGCGGGCTTGTGCAAGAAGGCTATCCAGATCGGGTGGAGTTAATACCTTATCGATGAGTTGTTTTCCTTCGAAGCTGTTGGCTAGCTGATCCAGTCGTTTTGCCGAATATTCCCGAAACGTTTTTAATGTATTCATCAGGGGTTTAGGAAATGCCGATTCGGTATGTTGCAGCAAGGTTTGCAACCAGTTAATTGCAAACAGCAGTTCTTGTGCCTGTACCAGCCAGTTTTGTGTTTCAATGGTGATGCTGTTATGCGCATATTGCCATCCGGGTTCTAGTGCAACACGTGCCTGCATTTCGCGGTTTTTTGTGAGGAGTGCCCAGCCCTGCAGACGGGCCTGATCGATTTTTTTTCGTTTATCCATCTCGGTTCCAATACCGTCACCAGCCCTGGCAAGGGCAGCCATGCTGCGTAATAGTCGTGCCAGCATATTGCGTAATTCGGCGCCTTCGCGTTCCGGCCATAACGTAATTGACACAATCAGCGATACGACAATACCAAACAAAATACCTATTAAGCGATCGCGGATTTCGACAATATCTGTGCTTGGCCCGAATCGTCCAAGTAGTGCTAATGCAAATGCAAAAACAAATTGCACGCCGATGTAATTAGTGCGGGCGGAACCGGCAGCAACCCAGGAACCAATTGCAATCATCGGAAGTAATAACATTAACAGCCCTGTGATGGTATCCAGGTGCGGAATAATAAAAACGGTGGCAATCAGAGCTACAACACTGCCGGCTATGCAGCCAATAATACGTAGTATGCCTTTGTGCAGCGTTGCACCTAATCCCGGTAATGCCATGATGATGCAGGTCAGCATGGAAGTATGTATGCCTGGCCATTGCACTGCCGTGTAAACCAAATAGCAAAACAGGGTAGCCAGTATGGTTTTTAACGCGAACTGCAGATACACCGGATTAGTAAATGCATCAGGAACGAGAGAACTTGTTTTTTGTGCCGCGATGGTGCCTGCTTGAGTTCTTGTGATTTCACTCGCGGCCTGGAAGGCATAGATCATTTCGTATAGTGTGATATCGAGTGTGCTAAGCGCCGGTCGGGTGCTGAATTGTTCTGCTGCGAAAGTAAATTTTTGGCCGTTTTCTATGCTGCACTTTAAATCACGGCAAGCGTTTTGTAGTTTTTGGATCAAATTAAGTTGTTCCGTCGTAAAATTATTGACAACGAGTTGAGATAGTTGGGCTGCAGCAGTGTGTAAACGATCAATGCTTGTGATGCGCATTAAATGGAATGCCTGATTCGATTGATATTCCCGTTCGCCCAGTGTTGCAAAAGTCAGATGTTTATGCAGAGTTAAAATACCGCGTTCGATGCTGTTCAGGCTCAGGTGCGGTGCAGTAAGCAGTTTTTTTTTCGATTCGAGCTGTATATTAATTTCGTCTAGTTGACGGTTTAACTCGTCGTTGAGCAAACGCCCGGGGTGTGCCGGCAGAAAAAAATAATTGACGATCATGGCAATGATAATAGGAAAGGTGACTGCAACCCAAAACCATAATATTAATCTTGTTATCATTTCCGGATTATCGTAGGTATCCAGAATGCTTTGTGAATAGGTGATCCATAATGCAATCAGATAGCCCATAGAACCATATTTGCTGATACGCATGAAATACATGCCGGACATGGCAAGGATGCAGGCACCGACGATGCGTAATAGGGGAATATCGATGAAATATTTAATTAGTAACAGCGACAATGCAACGGCAATTGTGGTTCCCAATATCATACGCACGCCGGATAGTCTGGTTAGTACGGTATTTTCTTGCAAAGTAAAGAATACGACGATAAGAGAAATTGCAAGAAAATGCACCTGCAAGGTTTGTGCGATTAATATAACGGTGGCACAGGCTACTACGTAGCGCCAGGTGGTTTGGCTGCGGCCCGGAAACGGAGCAAGCTCATCACACATCATGGAACAGATGCCTGCAAGGCGGGCAAGCAGACTCCCGGGATGTATTGTTAAAACTCCTGTTTTCATGGCTGCGTCCTGTGTGTACCTGCATCAAGAATCGCCACAGTGGATGCCCCGATGCGGAACAATTCAGGATCCGGTTTATCGATCAGAATACGTACGGGAAAGCGTTGTGCAACCCGAACCCAATTAATTGAACGTGGTACGTGTGGCAGACCGGCGATTTCACTACCTCCGTCATCAGGAAATACGCCATAACCGACAGATTCGACTATGCCATTAAAATGTTTGGATGGATTGCTTAATAAATAGACTTGTGCAAAGCGACCTGGCGTAATGTGTGCGAGTTCTGTTTCACGAAAATTGGCGATTACGTACCAGCGCCCGGTATTGGCAAGGGTAAAAATAGAGTGCCCTGCGGCAGCATATTGCCCTTCTGTTGTTTTTAGTGAAATGACACGACCATCGAAAGGCGCACGTACGGTTGCATGGCCGAGGTTTATTTGGGCCAATTCGATTTCGGCTTTTGCCGCCGCGCGTTTAGCAAGCAGGGCATCAACACCGCTGATCGCTGCCGCCGCGCGTTGTGCGTCTACTAATGCTGTATCTAGTTGTACTTGTGCGACCCGTTTTGCTGTGCGGGTCTGATCAATTTGTTCTGCCGATATATAACCTTTAGCCAGCAACGGTTCCATTCGGTTAAGTGTGTCGCTTGCCTGGGAGAGTGTAGCACGGCTTCGTTCAATCAATATGGCTGATGAGAGTGCACCAAATTTTTGCGCATTCACTGAGCGTTGAGTTAAGGTAATTTCATTATTCAGCACATCCAGGTTTGCCTGTGCGCGGTTCAATGCTTCGTTAAAAGGCCGTGGATCGATTTGAAATAATATCTGGCCTTTTTTTACTGCCTGGTTGTCGGTTACTGTCAGATTGATAATGCGGCCACTGACTTCCGGCGTTACAGTGATCGTGTCGGCATAGGCAAAAGCATCATCGGTGCGCGGAGCGGTATCAAGTCGCCAAAGCGCAAAAAAAATCAGATAAATTGCGAGTAAGATCAGGCAATAGACGATAAAGTTAGTTGTGTGGAGTCGATAGGCCGATTTTTTGGATATATCACTGGACATAGTTACTTTCTTTAATTTAATTCTGGAAAAAAATCAGCCAGGTGCCAAATGCAAACGTGGTATATAACGCTATATACAACAGGGACATGGTTAATTTACTGAGTTGTTCATTCCATGCGCATGCAACAAACACGCGATGAATCACTGATGTCAGAATAAGTGCCGCAATAATGCAAAACATCCAATCCGGGAAAAATGCACCCAGCACATTGACGGAAGGGGCAATGCTGCATCCTCCCAGCATAATGCTGAGTAAGCTGACGGTGATGGTTAATCCGGGTGCAGGTTTCGGATTGAATTTAATGACGAACCCTGGTTGTTTTTTCATAGCTTGTTACTCCCTGATGGCATAATATTTACTTGCCTTGGCAAAGAACGAGGCAAAAAAATTTCCTCAAAAAAACAGAGGGGGAAATTAACTATTTGCCAAAAATCGTTCTAGTAAATTTTCAAATATTTCAATGTCGGACTGGCTGAATCCACGTAACAATCGTGCTGCCACGCCGGAAGAACAGGATTGCAATGCCGGTAGTATTGTTTTTCCCGGATCGGTCAGTTCCAGCCATAGCACGCGCCGGTCATCAGGACTACGTACCCGGCGTAGCAACATCTTTTTTTCCAGTCGGTCTATCATCCGCGTCATTGCACCTGGGTCATAGGAAAATTCTTTGCAGAGTTGTGCTGCCGATTCGGGATGATGTGACCCCAGCCTGGAAAAAACGACGTATTGAGCTGCGGTAATATCGAATTGTATTAATTCCCGGTCAACCGCCTGATTCAGCTTCGCCCGGGCTCTGCTGAGTAAAAAACTCACTTTTGACTGGCGTTCATTATTGTTGGAAATTTGCGTTTCATTCATATGTAAGCCAGATAATTCATCCAATAATTTGTTTCTGAGTTAAGTGCAGAGGCCGGTTTTTGGCATGCAGCTATTATTCAATATCACCCTTAATTAGGGAAATCGATTATGTGGAGAATGGCTATTAACGTTGTCGATAATGCTGGGATATAGGGTCTGGGGAGCAGTGGAACAGCGAACCGACTTAAGGAAATGTATTCCAGGGCTTATCTCAGAAAACGGAAAATAAAGTACCTTAAGCCAAGCTAGTCAGAGTCAGGACAATCGCGCTATGTTATTTTTCTTTTATAAAGCAATGACTTATAAAATAATGTGTGTGAGTTATCGTTTTAAAATCTTTTATATAGCTTATTGTTTCATAATATAGCGCGGATGGCTGGCAGCGGGAATGTGGACTGAGCATGGGACCGGTTTTTGGCGGGTCCGTTTAATGCGGGGGAGAGGGAGTTAGCGATTCAGTATATTTTTAATCAGATTACGTATGTAAATCTGTGTAGTTTGTTTTTCATTCCGCCGATGCCAGATGATGCTGGCGTCAAGAGTGAGTCCGTCTGCAATGAAAGGACGAACCGTAATTTCCGGCATATCGCGGTATGCGCCGGTAATAAGGTCTGTTTGTAGCGATACCATAGGAAATTGGTTTAGTATCTGCATGACGGCAAGCTGGCTTGTTGCTGTAATGACAATATTTCGTTGCAGTCCACGTGATTTGAAATATTCATCAACTTCAGAGCCGGTACCGCTGCGCCAACTCAGCGTTACGTGCTCTAAGGGGGCAAGTATTTCTGCCGTGATTAATTCCGGCAAGCTCAGCTGAGTTGTGGAATAGACACATACCATACTGGATTGATAAATAGTTTCGTGTTGGTGCCATTCTTTGAATGGCAGGTGCGAGGGGCCAACTGCCATATCAATTTCTTCGGCATCTAGTGCTGCCAGTATTTCATCCCGTTGCAGCATTTGGGTCCAGATGCGAATTCCGGGAGCGACGCTGCGCAAGGCTGCGACCAGTGCTGGCAGTAGCGCTGATTCTATACCGCCGACAGTGGCTAATTTTAAGGTGGTATGAACTTGGGCAAGATCAAATTCATTGCGTGCAAACAGGAAACTATTCGCTTCTTCCAGCCAGCACCGCACATTGGGTGCCAATTCCAGTGCAAGTGCTGTTGGTTCCATTTTATTACCCGAACGAATAAATACTTCATCGTTAAGTGTTTCACGTAATCGCGATAGTGCATGGCTCATCGCAGGTTGTCCGATAAACATCCTGGCGGCAGCTTTTCCTACATGACGTTCCATCATTAAGGCATCAAAAGCTACTAATAAATTTAAATCTATTCGTCGAAAATTGGCGTATTTCAGGTGGTGATTATCCAAACTGATTTTTTCATTTTTCATTGATTTAATGCGATATAGATTGCTTGTGTGCTGCCGGACTGTCTTTAGAACCGTGTACGCACAAATGTAACGGCGCCGGCATAAAAGGCGGATACAATTCTATTGTGCATCAGCTAATTATTTGCTTAAAATTCTTCCCATGATGAGTTATCGGCAGGCCCGGTGTTGCGGGGAGTACTTGTCACAGACTGAAGTTTCATTATCGGTTTTTTAGTACGGTTGTTGATGCTTGCACGAGGCGTTGTATTTGTTGTTGACGGCGTTGCTGGCACTAAGGCAGGGCGGCGAACGGCAGTTGCCGGTGTAAGATGTGCTGTGTGCCCGCTATCTAGTTTAAAGACGCTGACTACGGAAGCCAGATTGCCGGACTGATCTTGCATGCATGATGCAGCAGCAGCGGCTTGTTCTACCAGGGCAGCATTTTGTTGTGTTGCCTGATCCATTTGCATAATGGCCTGATTGATTTGTTCAATACCCAAAGTTTGTTCCTGGCTTGCGGCAGTAATTTCGCTCATTACGTCGGTCACACGCTGGACACTGCTTACAATTTCTTGCATGGTAGCGCCAGCCTGATCCACCAGTTTGCTGCCGGCAGTTACTTGTTCAACCGAGCCATCAATCAATACTTTGATTTCTTTTGCCGCAGCAGCGCTACGTTGTGCCAGGTTTCTGACTTCCGATGCGACCACAGCAAAGCCGCGTCCCTGTTCGCCGGCACGTGCTGCTTCCACTGCCGCATTAAGCGCCAGAATATTAGTTTGAAATGCGATACCGTCGATAACATTAATGATGTCGGCAATTTTTTTAGACGAATTATTAATTGAACTCATGGTTTTAACTACGTCAGATACTACGGTTCCGCCTTTGAGTGCTACATCGGATGCAAAGCTGGCCAGTTTATTCGCCTGACGGGCATTATCTGCGTTTTGTTTTACGGTGGAAGTCAGCTCTTCCATGGACGATGCGGTTTCTTCCAGTGAAGCTGCCTGTTGTTCTGTACGGGCGGACAGATCCAGATTACCTGCTGCAATCTGATGTGAGGCGGTAGCGATAGCATTCGTATCAACACGAACTTCAGAGACTATTTTAACCAGACCCTGATTCATTGCATTCAGTGCAATGAGTAACTGACCGACTTCATCCTGACTGCTGATGTCGATACGACTGGTTAAATCGCCGCTGGCTACAGTTTGTGCAATTTTGACGGCCTGATGAATAGGAATAATGATTGAACGGGTAATCCAGTAAGCACAGGAGGCACCGATCAGGATGGCCAGTAAGCCCATTCCTATCATTAAACGGCGAGCTGTACTGATATCCTGTCTGGCTTGTGTACCGCTTGTGTTGACTATATCCGTTTGAAATGCAGCCAGCTTATCTATCGTTTGTTGTAGGGCATCCAGTGTTGGTAAGGTGTCCGTGAGCATCGTACTGGTGGCAAGCGGGAGTTGGTTTTCAACGAGCAGTTGATTTACCTTTGAAAATGATGTGACATAGCGGGCGTGGTCTTCTTTAATTAATGTCAGCAGGCGCTTACCTTCTGGCATATAGACCAGCGTATCCAGGGTTTCCATTGCATGGTTAAAAGTTGTTTTGTTGGCGTTAATTTGTTCATGGATATGGTTAACGGCGACCGGGTCTGTGGTGACCAGTAATTCCATGATTTTACGGGCATTGCCGCGTAATGTCGTGTCAATGGTATTGGCTGCCTGTGCTTTAACCCAGTCTTTTTCGATAATTCGGCTGGTGATGTCACTGATGTCGCTTAGTCGCAGTAGTCCGATTATAATCAATGTGGTCATTAGTAATAAAACCACGCCAAATCCAGTTCCCAGGCGTGTACCGATTTTCATATTGGTCAGATTCATATTGTTCCTTAATTATGGCGTGATGTCTGGTTGGCCCACATCCGGCGTACTGATGCGATATGCAAACCAAATCGTACTTACTTTATATCTGGTTGAATGCCTGTATCTGCGGAGGTGTGATGCATTACGAACGCGCTGTTCCTGTCGGTAACGATTTTTTTTTCTCGCGATAGCGATGGGCTAATGCGGTAAATTCAGTAGCAGGCAGTGGTTTGCTGTAAAAATATCCCTGTATTTCATTACATCCCTGTTCACATAAAAAAGCCTGTTGTTCTGTTGTTTCGACTCCTTCGGCTATTGTTTGTAAACCTAAACTTTTGGCCATGCTGATGATGGCACTGACAATTGCCTTATCTTCGATATCATTTGTGATGTCACGTACAAACGATTGATCAATTTTGAGTTTATATACATTAAATTTCTTCAGGTAATTCAATGATGAATATCCGGTACCAAAATCATCAATCGACATACGTACACCGTGTTCGTGCAAAGTATTCATGACTGCAATTGCACCTTGCGGGTCGTGCATAGCCACGCCTTCAGTTAATTCCAGCTCCAGGTATTCTGCGGGTAAACCGACCTCTGATAATATATGCATGACTAGATTTGTCAGATTGGTATGCCTAAATTGCACTGCGGATAAATTCACGGCAATAACCAGTTCACCTAAATCCTGATCCAGCCATTGTTTTGCCTGTTGAACTGCTGTGCGTAATACCCATTCACCAATTGCTATAATTTGTCCGCTACTTTCTGCAATAGGAATGAATTCAGCCGGAGAAATAGCTCCTAAGGTTGGATGTTGCCAACGCAGTAATGCTTCGGCACCAACGAGTGTCTCTTCCGGAATCGTAACTTGTGGCTGGTAATACAGCTGCATTTGATTGTTTTCTAATGCCTGGCGCAGTGCGTTCACCAGTGTCAGATAACGTTCTGAACTATCCTGCATTTCTTGCGTGAAGAAGCAATAATTATTACGGCCTTCCTGTTTTGCCCGGTACATCGCGGTGTCGGCATTTTTGGATAAGGTATCTAAGTCTGTGCCGTCATCAGGATAAATGGCAATGCCGATGGATGCGGTGACATTCAGGTTGTATTGTCCAAGTGCATAGGGTTGTATAACCGCATGCATCAGTTTTTGTGCAACCAGTTCGGCACTGTGTTCGTCTGATCCGTACAATAAAAATATGAATTCATCCCCGCTTAGCCGGGCTACCGTATCATTGGCACGTAAAAGCCTGCGTAAACGTTTTGCCACCTCAACCAGCAGGGTATCTCCTACGCTGTGACCAAATGCATCGTTAATGTTTTTAAAATGGTCCAGATCAAGGAACATTAAGGCCAGGGATGTCTGGTTTCGCTGCGCTAGGCTGAGTGCATATTTAGCACGATCATCAAGCATAGTCCAGTTAGGTAATCCGGTAAGAGAATCGAAGTGTGCCAGTTGCTGAATACGTTCGTCGTTACGTTTTCGTTCGGTGATATCTTCTTCAATTGCCAGATAATGCGTAATTTGACCGTCGTTATCTCTGATTGGTGAAATACGCACCAGGTCGGTATGTTCTGTGCCGTCCTTACGCAGGTTAATAAATTCACCTTGCCAGTTTTTACCCATATTCAGGTGTGCCCACATTGCATCGTAAGTGCTGCGTGGTGTTTTTCCTGAGTGATGAAAGCGCGGGTTTTTTCCAATGATGTCACTTAGTACGTAGCCGGTATTCGCAATAAAAGCAGTATTGGCGTATTCGATGTTGGCATGCAGGTCGGTGATTACAATACCATTTGCACTTTGTTCAACAGCCTGGGATAGTTTGCGCAGGGAAGTTTCTATTTGTTTGCGTTCGAGTGCTGAGGCTACTGCACGCACAACAATACCTGCAAATTGGATATCCATATCATCGGGCGTCCAGCTACTGCGATGGTAAATGGCAACATTACCAACTACGCTATTCGTTGCAGAAATAATGGGTTCTGCCCAGGATGAAACAATGCCGATTTCATCGGCAAAAGCAGCTAAGGATATCCAGTGCGGATGATTAGTTACATCAGGAATAATAGTGCGTTCGCTGGCAAACACGGCCGGGTCGGATGCGTTTGGTCCGCTACGGGTATTTAATCCATTGAGCATGGTGCTGTATATATCAGGAAGGCTTGGCGATGCATTTACGTGCAGATGTTCCCCGTCACGATCCAGCAGCAGGATAGCACACCGTGATTCGGGGATAACGGATTCGAGCGCGCGTGCTGCATGCGCCAGAATATCGTGCAAAGTCATGTCGCTGGTGATAAGTTCTCGCAAACAGATACGCAGCGTATCCATACTGTTTAAGCGTTGTTGCCGTGCCTGAAGCTCAAATCGTGTCAGCGCATAGTCAATATCCGTTGCCATTTCAATCAGCAGATTCCGTGCGGCTTCATCGAACGCATGCGTTTCATCAGCATATAAGCTGAAGGTGCCGACGGCTTTGCCATCTTTGTGTAATGGCAGAGATGCAGATGCAACCCAGTTATTTTTTACCGCGATATCATGCCATATAACTGTGGTCGGATCGTTCTGAAAATCCTGACACCAGACAGGCTGGTCCTGGAGGAAGGCAGTGTTACTTGGTCCGCACGCATAAAGTAGATTCGAGCTGACAGAATATTGTAATTTACTCAGGTAAGCGAGGTCAGAATTCGAGGAGGCAATCGGTTTTAGTTGTCCGGTTTGCTCATCCGTTAACCAGATTAATGCCAGCTTCATGTGACCAACAGTTACAACATTGCTGCAAATTTGTTCAAATAATTCTTGTTCATTGTGACAACGCACGATGGCTTTATTGCATTGAATTAATACGTTATATAGCCGGGTCAGGCGCAGAGTTTGCGCCGCTGCTTCATCTTGCACGGTCTGTTGACGATGTTGGGGATCTTCGCTTGCACTTTCAGCCAGTGTATTGGCCATCTTATTTCCTTTTCATCTACCGTATTACTAATTTCTATCATAATAGCAATAAAATAGACAGATACCTTAAACAAATATTATTATACTATAAGTTTCCATTGCGCAACACTAGTAAAAGTGAATGTCCATAGCAAACTCCTGTGGTTAAAAAACTCTGATGAGGATTTATATATAGTATTCGTGCATATTATTTGCGTGCGGCAGTCACCTGCGTCGCACACAACAGTGTGCCCACCCTGAGTGTGGCTGCGATGTTTCGTGCGGCGCTGCGCACGTTGAAGGCGGCTTCGTTCAGGGCTTCCCTGACGGTGCATGGTTTGTTGACGGCAGCAAATATAGCATTGATACCGTGACTATGGACAATGCCGCTATTTGGAGTAAGACAACCTGCGATAGCAATAACCGGTTTGCCATGACGCTGTGCGATGCGGGTCACACCTATCGGTGTTTTACCGTGTATGGTCTGGTTGTCGATTCTTCCTTCGCCCGTGATGACCAGATCCGCATCGCGTATTGCCAGATCAAGACCGACTGCGTCATTGACAATATCACTTCCCGGACGTAATCGTCCGCCCAGGAATACCATCATTGCAGCAGCTATTCCGCCACCGGCACCCGTGCCCGGAATGCCGGCAATCTCTTGTCCCAGATCCCGGGCAATGATTTTGGCATAGTGATGCAGATTGATATCGAGTTGCTTTACCATTTCAGCCGTGGCTCCTTTTTGCGGGCCGAAAACAACCGATGCACCTTCTGGCCCAATCAGCGGATTACTGACATCGCAGGCGATTTCAAAAATGCACTCTTTTATGCGTGGGTCGATAGTGGATACATCGATATTTTCCAATTGATTTAGTTCGCCTCCTCCTGATCCAAGATCAGTCCCCAGTGCATTGCGAAATCGCACGCCCAGTGCCTGCAGCATACCGGTACCGCCATCATTGCTTGCGCTGCCCCCGACGCCAAGCACAAAGTGTCGTGCGCCCGCATCCAGGGCGCAGCGAATCAGTTCGCCGGTACCGTAGCTGCTGGTTTGCATGGGGTTGCGCAATTCAGGCGGCACCAGCGCTAATCCGCTGGCTGCAGCTATTTCGATGACGGCTACAGTATCACCTCCCGTTAAACCATAAAAAGCCTGTACCGGTGTATTCAGAGGTCCGCTCACAATCAACTCAATTCGCCGGCCTCCGGTTGCATCAATCATAGCTTGTACGGTTCCTTCACCTCCGTCTGCAACTGGAATTTTTAGGTACTCGGCATCGGGAAAAATTTCTTTGAACCCGGCTTCTATTTCAATTGCAACTTCCATTGCAGAAAGGCTTTCCTTAAAGGAGTCAGGCGCAATGACTATTTTCATCGGTGTTTTCTTTCGACGTGACGGTGGCGTGCAGCAGGAGTAATTACCTTAAATTGATGCGTAAAAGTCTTCATTCATTTGCACGATTATTAGATTGTTATTGCGTTAATTTATTGTGTATATGCATAAATTTGATGAATTTATAGCGTATTAGTATCAAACTTTTGGTATGTTTGCATAGCCTGATGGGTGACTTGGAATAAACTGTTGTGTGTAAAGTGTAAATTTCTTGTTATTAATGGTACTTTGATTGAATAATCATGTACGTTTTAAGTACGGAACTGGCGCAAGATATTGTCAGTCGCACGATGAAAATTATTCCGTTTAACGTGAATGTGATGGATGTCGGCGGTACCATTTTGGCTAGCGGAAATTCATCCCGGATTGGAGAACGGCATGTTGGTGCATTACTTGCACTGGCGAAAAAAACAGACGAAATTGATGCGGCGATAGCAGAGAATATACGTGGTGCCAGACCGGGGGGGGTAATCTTCCGCTGATGACAAAGTGCAAAAACAAGCGCCAGAATAGGACGTTTGCGTAAGCCTGCCCAACAATTGTTGAGTTATTACGATCTGGCTTTACCAGTCTTGCTTTCTGGCTTGAATTCCGGGTGGCAAGCAGAACAATTAAGGCTACCCGTTGCACGGTTACAAATGCATGATAAAAATAATGGGCTACTTTTACGTACGCTGGAGGTTTGGTTTGAACACAATGCACATCTTGCTGCTACAGCAGATGCCTTGCACATTCATCGTAATACGCTGGATTACCGCTTGCGGCGTATTGGTGAAATCACTGATCCGGATACCGGAATGATAGAAGATCGCTTGCTTCTTTATGTGTCATCATTACTGGTGAATTCGGCTGTGGCCTGTGTTGCATGAATGTTCGTGTGGTGAGTGGACCCGGTTCAGTAGCACCAATACGTACATGTAATACGCCATTTTTTGAATCAGCAAAAGGGCCGGTGTGATATATTCCTGGTTCGGGCATGACTGGAATCACACATGTC
>CAIWPG010000159.1 GCA_903914535.1 uncultured Oxalobacteraceae bacterium | reverse complement strand
TTTTGCTGCGGCATCACAGGGCGATTTTGAGTCAATTCAGGCGATTTCCAGTGTGATTAAAGATGCGACTATTTGTTCTCTGTCGCGGGCTAATGAACGTGATATTGGTCGTGCTGCTGAAGCGCTGGCCAGTGCCCGCCGCAAGCGTATTCATACGTTCATCGCTACCTCGCCATTGCACATGGAAAAGAAGCTGCGTATGAGCCCGGAAGAAGTGTTAGAGCAAGCCAAACTGGCGGTGCGTTACGCCAGGAAATTCACTGATGATATTGAATTTAGTCCGGAAGATGGCAGCCGCTCTGAAATGGATTTTTTGTGCCGGGTAATTGAAGCCGTGATTAAAGAAGGCGCGACTACGATTAACTTTGCAGATACCGTTGGTTATGGTGTACCTGCTCTGTACGGTAATATGCTCAAAACTTTACGTGAGCGTGTGCCTAATTCGGATAAGGCGGTCTGGTCGGTGCATTGTCATAACGATTTGGGAATGGCTGTTGCTAATTCGCTGGCGGGTGTGATGATAGGCGGAGCCCGTCAGATTGAATGTACCATTAACGGGCTGGGCGAACGTGCCGGTAATACGGCATTAGAAGAAGTGGTGATGGCAATCCGCACCCGTAAAGATTATTTTGATTTTAATCTGAATATTGATACGACTCAAATTGTGCCAAGTTCCAAACTGGTATCGCAGATTACCGGTTTTGCCGTGCAGCCTAATAAGGCAATTGTTGGTGCGAATGCGTTTGCACATGCCTCCGGTATTCATCAGGATGGTGTGTTAAAAGCGCGCGATACCTATGAAATTATGCGCGCCGAAGATGTGGGCTGGAGTGCCAATAAAATCGTACTCGGCAAATTATCCGGTCGTAATGCATTCAAACAGCGTTTGGAAGAGTTGGGCATTACTATGGAGTCGGAAGCCGAAGTCAATGCGGCATTTCTGCGCTTTAAAGAGTTAGCAGACAGGAAGTCAGAAATTTTTGACGAAGATATCATGGCGCTGGTTTCTGATGAACAGCAATCGCATGAAAATGAATATTACCGTTATGTCTCTTTGTCGCAACGTTCCGAAACCGGTGAATTGCCGCACGCCAGTGTCGTTTTTTCGGTAGATGGTAAAGAAGCGCGTTGTGAGGGCGATGGTAACGGCCCGGTAGATGCGACCGTGGTTGCTATCGAATCCGTAGTGCAAAGCGGTGCTGAATTATTATTGTTTTCTGTGAGTGCTATTACGACAGGTACACAGTCTCAGGGTGAAGTGACGATGCGTTTGTCTAAGGCAGGGCGTATTGTGAATGGTGTCGGCTCTGATCCCGATATCGTGGTTGCCTCGGCTAAGGCCTATATTTCTGCCTTAAATAAGCTGCACTCTAAGGTAGAGAAAGTGAACCCGCAGGTGTAAGTCAGGATAAATTTACGCCCGGTTTGTAAATATCACATTTTTCAAGTACAATTCTGCCCTTAGTCATCATATTTTTTGACTAAGTTCATTCATCTCTTCACGATTTTTGGGGTTTGTTTAATTTGACGACTCCATTTATCGCGTGTAAAAGGATTATCATGCCAGTAGAAAAACAAGTTAAAGCCGCTATTGTTGCGGACAATGCACGTAGTGCTAACGATACCGGATCTCCGGAAGTGCAAGTTGCGTTGCTGACAGCACGCATCAATGACCTGAACGGTCACTTTAAAGCACATGCTAAAGATCACCATTCCCGTCGTGGTCTGATTATGATGGTTAACCGTCGTAAGAGCCTGTTGTCTTACCTCAAAGGTAAAGACGCAGTGCGTTATCGCGATCTGATCGTTAAACTTGGTTTGCGTAAGTAATTAAAGAATAGCTTAGCAGAACAGCTTGCGCCAACTGGTGAGCTATTTAAAAAACGCCTGCATCAGTCCGCTGATGCGGGCGTTTTGTTTTTGTAAGCGGAAGTTGTATGTTATTTGCAGTAAGGTCATGACCTTGAGTAT
>CAIWPG010000158.1 GCA_903914535.1 uncultured Oxalobacteraceae bacterium | reverse complement strand
TGACTGAACAACAGGCACATTAAGGTGATTCGATAATTGAGCAGACACATCGGTTTGCTTGTTCACGACTTCATCACGCACTGCTTCTGATGTTTCATAATCAAAACCATTCACACCCAGCAAATTACCCAACACACGCAGTACTTTCCAGGCCGGACGGGTATCGCCTAAAGGCTTAACCGCACCATTAAAGCTTTGTACACGACCTTCGCAGTTAATGAAACTGCCTGAGGTTTCCGTGAACGGAGCAACCGGCAATAACACATCGGCATAATCAGCTCCCTGTTTAAACGGCGACAGCATAATGACCATATCGGCCTGTGCTAACGCTGTGTGGACTGGTGTCGCCATATCCAGTACAGGATCGGTATTCAGTAACACATAAGCTTTACGCGCTTGTTCAAACATTTGTGTGGCATTTAATCCGCCTGCACCAGGTAAGGCATTCGCAATATAAGCACCTACCGTATTAGCAGCTTCAGTCAGATAACCGAGCTTAATACCTGTTGCCTGTGCTATCCATTGTGCCGCAGCATGGATAGCAGATGCCTGAGGATGCTGAGTCACTGCATTACCCAGCATGATCGCATTTTGCTGACCACTCAGTAAGTCCTGTGCAATAGCGCGCGCTGCATCAGAGATGGCAACGGCGTCTACCGGCGCTGCAATTTCTTTCGCTTCAGCTACCGCCAGCATAATTTCAGACAATGCCGACAACCAGCGTGAAGGTGCAACAATCAGCTTGTTTGCCACTGGCATTAACAAGTCATCATCACTGGCGTGCAATACCGACAGCTTGCTGCCCAATTTAACTGAATGGCGCAGACGCGCAGCCAGCAAAGGGTGATCTTTACGCAGGAAAGAACCGACAACCAGTATATTTTCCAGATCAGCAAATTCAGTGATCGACATACCCAGCCAAGGTTTAAAACCCGGTGTTTTTGCTGAATCTGCAATACGCAGACGGAAATCAATATTTTCTGAACCGATACCACGTACCACTTTAGCTAACAGACTTAATTCTTCCAGCGTCGAGTGCGGCGTTGCCAGTGCACCGATCGATTCTGCACCATGCTCATGACGAATATTGCGCAAACCATGTGCGACATATTCAAGCGCTGTCTGCCAGTCAGTTTCCTGCCATTGACCGCCCTGCTTGATCATCGGCTTAGTCAGACGTTCTTCACTATTGAGTGACAGGTAAGAAAAGCGATCTTTATCGCTGATCCAGCATTCATTGATCGCATCGTTTTCAAGTGGCAAAACGCGCAGTACTTTATTATTTTTAACTTGTACCGTCAGATTGGTACCCAATCCGTCATGCGGGCTGACCGATTTACGACGTGACAATTCCCAGGTACGGGCAGAGTAACGGAATGGTTTGGATGTCAGCGCGCCGACCGGGCAAAGATCAATCATATTGCCGGACAATTCGGAGTCCACAGTTTTTCCCACGAAAGTGGTAATTTCTGCGTGTTCGCCGCGACCCAGCATACCCAGTTCCATCACGCCGGCAATTTCCTGGCCAAAACGAACGCAACGGGTACAGTGTATGCAGCGGCTCATTTCTTCCATGGAAATCAGCGGGCCGGCATTTTTATGGAATACCACACGCTTTTCTTCTGCATAGCGTGAAGTTGTTTTGCCGTATCCGACTGCCAGATCCTGCAATTGGCATTCACCGCCCTGATCACAGATCGGGCAATCCAGCGGATGATTAATCAGCAAAAACTCCATGACATCTTTTTGAGCCTTGACTGCTTTATCACTCTGGGAACGCACGATCATACCGGCGGTCACAGGAGTGGCACAGGCAGGCAAGGGTTTAGGTGCTTTTTCCACCTCAACCAGACACATGCGGCAGCTAGCTGCGATGGATAATTTTTTGTGATAGCAAAAATGAGGTATATAGGTGCCCAACTTATTGGCAGCATCCATTACCATGCTGCCGGGAGGCACTTCAACTTTTTTGCCGTCGATTTCGATTTCAACCATGGTGTTCTCTGGCCTATCTGAGCCTAAATGTAAGCGGGTACCAAGCAATGCTTATGCTCGATGTGATATTCAAATTCTGCGCGGAAGTTTTTGATCATGGCACGAACCGGCATGGCAGCAGCATCACCAAGCGCACAAATAGTACGCCCCTGAATACTGTCTGAAATACTGTTCAGCATATCAAGATCGTCAGCTCTTCCCTGACCATGCTCAATACGATGCACCATTTTGTACAACCAGCCCGTACCTTCACGGCATGGAGTACACTGACCGCAGGATTCTTCAAAATAGAAATAGGATAAACGCAGCAAAGATTTAACCATGCAGCGGGTTTCATCCATCACAATGACCGCACCGGAACCCAACATGGAACCGGCTTTAGAGATGGAATCATAATCCATGTCAGTCGCCATCATGACATCGCCAGTCAATAC
>CAIWPG010000157.1 GCA_903914535.1 uncultured Oxalobacteraceae bacterium | reverse complement strand
CCGCCCCAAATCCCGCTATCCGGACGTTTTTCCAGCCAGACCTGCTGATTATCCTGTACCAGCAACATCGCAATCGTTTTAACGGGAATCGTTTTTTTGGGTTTCTTAGCAGGAAAATCGGCAATACGGTCACTCGCCATAGCCACACAACGTTCTTGCAGAGGGCATCGGCCACACTCAGGCCGGCTACGTGTGCATAAAGTCGCTCCAAGATCCATTAAGCCTTGCGTATACGCCCCGATACCATCCGAAGGCAGTAGTGCCTGTGCACGCAACCATAAATCATCCTCCACCGCTTTAGCCGATGGATAACCGCTAATACCAAACACACGGGTAAATACCCGCTTTACATTACCGTCAAGAATGGCAGCACGCACTCCATACGAAAATGCAGCGATGGCTGCCGCCGTAGAACGCCCTATACCAGGCAAGTCCGCCAGTAACTCAGGCTGACAGGGAAAAACACCGGCATATTCCGCAACAATACGCTTAGCACACGCGTGCAGATTACGTGCCCGCGTGTAATATCCCAGCCCGCTCCAATGGGCCATGACTTGCTCACTACTGGCTTGCGCCAGGCTAAACACATCAGGAAAGCTCTGTAAAAATCGCTGGTAATACGGAATGACAGCAGCAACCTGTGTCTGCTGCAACATAATTTCGGACAACCAGACACGATAAGCATCCCGGCTGTTTTGCCAGGGCAAAGCATGCCGGCCATATTGTTTTTGCCAATGGATTACGGCATCCGAAAAACTACTGTCGGCATAACGTTCTTCCGCCGTTAACGCATCAGCCGCCCCCCGGACTGACTCAACATTTTTTCCACTTTCGCCGCGCCTGGAAACAGAGGCAAGCAGACGGCTCAAGCCGCCACCCTAAACGATCCGGACTCGTCGGCTAACGCCGTCAACAGTGCTGTTTCTAAGCGAGATAACGCTATTTTTTTTGCGTCCAACGCTGCTTGCATTTGTTCAAACATGACGATTTTTTCTTCCAGGCTACCAGTAGCCGTATGAATGCGTTCAATCGATTGCATTCGATTTTTAAGTTGTAGTTTATGTTCACGGATTTGCGCTTCCAGTGGTGCCATCACGACTTTTTGCCATGCCCCCATATCCTGATTCGCGCTTAAGAAACTCTGTTTAACGCGGTTGGCAATGGAATCAAAGAATTTTTCCATTAACACAACACGCGGACTGGTCAGTAAGGTCACTGCACCAAACTGCTTTTGAAAAATCAACTGAATACCATCCAGCTCATCACAATATTTTTTTAAAGAAAACCCCATTGGCGCTGGCAAGGTTAAACCATGTTCAGCAGAAAATTTTTTATACATCACATCCATCATTACAACAATTTCATCTGTTTTTTCATTCGCTAATTTCAGATTTTTTTTAGTACGAATAAAAAAATCACGTACCGCATCAAGCAAGCCTGCCGAAAAAACACTGTTCTTCATAGCAGCACGTGTACGTGTAATTTCTTCTTTTAACACATCCATACCAAGACCGGTAAACACCTCGGCAGATAAACGGGAAAACACTGTCCTCGTAGCTTGCAGTTTCAGCAGACTCTGATCAAACTCCTGCTTTTCAATACCGACACGCTTCATCATCAGGCCGACCACATTTTTATTTTTTCCACGCAAACTCTTCAATTCGGTCATTTGTTCAAGTACACCACGATAACGGGCATTCAGTACCGTGTGCTGCACAGCCAGCATGCTTTGAATGTCTTTATTTATTTGATCACGAATAATTTTTTTCTTAGATGGAATCAGCTGCTCAGACAATGCCGATTCCAGTTGCATCAAGCGACTTTTCATCAATAACTGCTTATCCTTATGGATCTTTGCCACCAGCCCCTTTTGAGCCGAAACGGTAAAAATCTGTCTGGGATGCACAGACAGAAGATGTGAAACCGAAATTACCTGCCGGGCCAATTGTTCTTCAAATTCATCCTCCGAACGCAATTCATCCCACATACTATCAATTTTATTAAGAACAACCATCCGCCCGGAACCGGTACCAATATAATTACGCCATATATTAATATCACTCTTGGTTACACCCGTATCTGCTGCCAGAATAAATAACACCGCATGCGCATCAGGGATCAGGTTCAGCGTCAGTTCGGGTTCAGTTCCTATCGCATTCAAACCCGGAGTATCAACAATAACCAGCCCCTGTTTCAGCAGGGGATGCGGAAAATTAATAATGGCATGCCGCCACCGCGAAATTTCTACCATGCCAGATGCATCCATATCCATCATCATATCAGGATCATCATCATCAAATAAACCATATAACTTTGCATCGGACATCATAACGCGCCTGGTCATACTCATCTGCTTAAATGCCTCAAGCATCCCCCCGGCCGAAGTTATATCCAGCGGTAAGACCGTCCAGGAGTGATGCTGTTCCCTGTAGTCGTTGACAGAAAGAGATTCACTGCGTGTTTCAATCGGAAGTAATCGTATGCAGGGAGGAAAATTTTCGTCATACAACAATTCAGTGGGGCACATCGTCGTACGGCCGACGGATGAAGGTAAAATTCGCTGACCATATTCAGCAAAAAAAATAGCATTAATTAACTCCGATTTGCCACGGGAAAATTCAGCGATAAAAGCAATTTTTAGTTTATCGTCAACCAGGCGTTCCAGCAGACGACTAATACCTTGCCCGGTCAGCACATCCGACATTTCTGACTCATGAATCCAGCTGCGGAAATCTTGCAATGCTGCCACTACCCTGCTACGCCATTCACTATATTGCCGGAATTGTTGAACAAGATTACTCATGGTGACCCCAAAATAAGTAATTCAGGCGCAATGTAAACAGGAAGCCGTATGGTTGTTTTTTCAATTTAACATCAAAATAACAAAACAGCCCTCATTCAAAGGGCTGATTCTGACATTTTACACAGTAAAAAGTCGAACGCTGCCCCTGTTTAATCTGCTGAATCAGCGATCCGCAAACCAGACAAGGCAATCCGGCACGGTCATAAGCAAAATAATTTTGCTGAAAATACCCGGTTTTTCCATCGACACCAACAAAATCACGCAAACTGCTACCCCCTTTGGCAATCGCTGCAGACAAAACATGTTGTATCGCCAGGGCTACTTTTTTGTATTGCCCCAAGCTTATTTTTCCTGCCGGCGTACATGGGTTAATACCAGAAATGAACAGACTCTCCGAAGCATAAATATTTCCGACGCCGACCACTACATCGCCTGCCAGCAACATTTGCTTTATTGCCAAACTCCGGCCGCGTGAACGCTGGTACAACAACTCACCACTAAATTCACTCTCAAGTGGCTCAACTCCCAGGCGGCACAGTAACGGATGCTGCCCGACCGGGCCATTTTCATAGCTATGCCACAATACCGCACCAAAACGCCGGGGATCAGTTAACCTGAGCATCTGCTGACCTAACACAATATCCACATGATCATGCTGCTTTGCCGGTGTGGCAAGCGGCAACATCCTGATATGACCCGACATCCCCAAATGAATGATGACGCATCCGTGCGAAAACAAAATCAATAAATATTTACCACGGCGTCCGGTTCCGAGCACCTTCTCTCCGACAATCAATTTGGCCAGATTGGCAGGAAACGGCCAGCGTAATCCGTCGCGACGCAAAACCAGACCAGTAACACACTGATCCAGCAGATAAGGAGTAACTCCCATACGGGTTACTTCAACTTCAGGTAATTCAGGCATATTTTTTATGTATCACTGGTAAAAATAGTAAAATTATTCATGGGATCGTACCAGTTATGGTAGTTACGGGTAAAATGACTAGCTGTTATTCACGCAGGGTTCTCTCTTGAAAATCTCTTCTCATATTGCACTTCTGATAGCCTTGTGCGGCTCTTTATCCGGTTGTGCCAGCGTTACTCCGGTCAGCAAACCGGCTGCTTCAGAATCAACAGCATCCGATAAAGATGCGCCGGCAGCCGCAGAAGAGTCCGCGGCACCTGTCATTGCCGACCCCCTGCCTGCTGTTGCACTCACGGATGAAATTTTATTCAAAATAGTGAGTGCCGAAATTGCTTTCCAACGAGGAGACTGGTCGTCTGCTTACGCCACAATGATTTCTGTTGCGCAGCAAACAAAAGACCCGCGCCTTGCCAAACGTGCCCTGGAAATGGCGCTCATTTCCAAACAAAGCAGCCAGGCATATCTGGCATCGCGCTTATGGCGTGAATATGCACCGCATTCTGATGAGGCTGCGCAGTACTACCTCGGATTTATGATTATCAATAACAATTTTTCTGAAATCAATACGATTGTATCTCAGCGGCTGGCGCTCGCCACACCAAAAGAACGCGGCATAATTATGCTGCAAACCCAGCGTATGCTCATGCGCAGCAGCGATCAGACCGGGGCTTTCGCCTTACTGCAAGAAATGTACGGCCCTTACAAAGACTATGTCGAAGCGCATCTGGCACTGGCACAGGCTGCGCACGCGCGCAAAAACAGTACGCGGGCACTATCCGAAGCACAGGTTGCACTGACACTGAAACCGGACTCTCAGCTGGCAGCACTGACACTGGCACAAGTCAGCCCCAGCGCAGAGCAGGCAAGTGAGGCATTAGCTGATTTCCTGAAAAAAAATCCGGCAGCTCGTGAAGTAAGACAAGCTTATGCCAATATGCTGATTGAACAAAAGCAATTTGCGCAGGCACGGCACCAGTTTGAATTACTGCTCACTGAAACGCCGCGGGATCCGGGCACACTCTATACGCTGGGAATACTCTCGCTCCAGATGAATGAACTGGATACCGGTGAAAAATACCTGAAAGCTTTTCTGGACGCCGAAGAAACCTCCGCCAGTGACGTACGTGACCCGACTTCAGCGTTGATGTACCTGTCCCAGATCGCAGACGACCGCAAAGACGGGCAGACCGCACTCGACTGGTTAGGAAAAATTCCGTCATTTGACGGAAAAAATACGGCTTATTTTAATGTGCAAATGCGACGTGCCCAGTTGTATGCAAAATACGAAGGAACAGAGACAGCCATCAATTTTTTACATGAAATGCATGTAAATCCGACCGAACACATACAAGTTATTCAGATGGAGGCCGAGCTGTTACGCGAAGCAAATCGTCATACTGACGCATTTTCCGTGTTACAGGCAGGCATAACTACCCACCCTGACAATACCGAACTATTGTACGACTACGCTATGATAGCCGAAAAGCTTGATAAACTGACCGAGATGGAAACCGCTTTACGTACAGTCATCAAACTAACCCCGGAAAATCAACACGCGTACAACGCTCTGGGATATTCCTGGGCCGACCGCAACATCCGTCTGCCGGAAGCGCGTGATCTCATTAAAAAAGCACTGGAACTATCCCCTAACGACCCATTCATTCTGGATAGCATGGGCTGGCTTGAGTTTCGCGTAAATAATACTAACGAAGCAATTAATTATTTACAGCGAGCCTATGACATCCGGCCGGATGTCGAGATTGCAGCACATCTTGGTGAAGTATGGTGGGTGATAGGTGAGCAGGAAAAAGCCAAAAAAATATGGCATGATGCGATGAAAAAAGAAGCTGATAACGAATTATTAAAAAGCACCATGATGCGATTTAACGTCTCAGACTAAATAAACGCAAAGTATCATCTGTATCCCGGGAACGAGTGTGCACAATACGCAGCACACCCGCCCCTGTTGTGCTGATCTTCTCATCACCTTTTATTTTCAGGCAGCGCAAATGCCCATATTTTTCATTTCAACAATACGTCCTGATCTGATACGCCGCCTGATTCGTCTGGCTCTGCCACTGACACTATTTCTGACCCTTTGTGCATGCAGTACCCTGCCTCCTGTTAATGAAAGTGCACTGACGCCGCGCCAGTTTCACCAGAAAATCGATATCAGCGGACGCCTGTCGGCTCAGTACCAGCAAGGTAAACAAGCACAGGCTGTCCACATCAGCTTTACCTGGTCGCAACAGGCTGACAACACATTCATTACCTTAGGCTCTCCGACCGGACAAACACTGGCGACCATTCAGCTTGATGCGAACGGAGCACAATTAAACCAGTCAGGACAAGCGCCACGCTTTGCCGTTGATGTCAATCAACTGATACTGGATGCACTGGGCTGGCCTTTGCCGGTTGCCAGTTTACGCGACTGGCTGCAAGGGTTTATCAGTGCGGATCACCGCACTCCAATCACAACGGAACCACACACCTTATATGCAGAAGGATGGGAACTCAGTTACCCCTCCTGGCAAATTGAGGGTGATACGGCCCGCCCCAGGCGCCTGGATTTATCGCGCCAGACAGAGCAGGCCGGACTGGTTTCATTACGTATTGCTATAGATGAATGGAAGGAACAATGACACCGTTTTTAAACAACTGCCCGGCTCCTGCCAAACTCAATTTATTTCTACACGTTA
The DNA here is from genome assembly GCA_903914535.1 of uncultured Oxalobacteraceae bacterium. Classification (GTDB taxonomy): domain Bacteria; phylum Pseudomonadota; class Gammaproteobacteria; order Burkholderiales; family Burkholderiaceae_D; genus Solimicrobium. Next base: position 3,010 of record CAIWPG010000157.1, on the reverse strand, counting down.
CAGGGCGACGTAACGATGGCTACCACCTGCTGGAAACTGCATTTCAATTCATTGATTACGGTGATGTGCTGCATTTCAGCCTGCGCATGGATGGGATTATTGAGCGCAGCACGACATTGAGCGGGGTTCCTCCCGAACAGGATCTGGTCATACGCGCTGCCAGACTACTACAGTCTCATAGCGGGTGTGCGCTGGGCGCGACCATTGCACTGGAAAAAAAACTACCGATGGGCGGTGGCCTGGGCGGTGGCTCCTCGGATGCGGCAACTGCTCTGATAGCGCTGAATCGCCTGTGGAACACCGGAATATCGCGCAGTGAACTAATGGCACTGGGTCTGCAATTAGGTGCGGATGTACCGTTTTTTTTATTTGGACAGAACGCGTTTGCACAGGGAGTCGGAGAAGATCTCATCGCGCTGACCACCCCTGATTGCTGGTATGTCGTAGTAGAACCCGGCGTGCAAGTTCCGACCCCATTAATATTTTCAGCAAAAGAGTTGACAAGGGACAGCAAACAAATTAAAGTGTCGGACTTCCAGCAGTACCCAAAGGGAAACTGGAGAAATGATTTACAAGCTGTAGCAGTAAATTTATTTCCTGAAATTTTAGTTGTTTTAGACTGGCTAAATATTTACGGAGATGCTAGAATGACCGGCTCAGGCTCTTGCGTATTTTGTGCATGTCAGAATGAGACAAGTGCAGACGAAATACTTAAGAATCTTCCTGAAAAATGGAGAGCATGGAAAGCCAGATCATTAAGAGAACATCCTTTAACAGAATGGCTGAAGTAACAAGAAGTAATGTAATAAGAAGTAAAGAAATACATTGAAATAAAAACGAAGTAACCAAGTTTTTTTCGTCGTTACAGTGTAGAATACGTAACGCCGAATTTGTAGGGGATTCGCCAAGTTGGTTAAGGCACTGGATTTTGATTCCAGCATGCGGAGGTTCGAGTCCTCCATCCCCTGCCAAGATATAAGCCGCCGCATTAGAAACGATGCGGCGGCTTTTTAAGTTTAAACTTGGAAATAGCATACTGGGCAACATTTTCAGTAAAAACCAGGTTTTATTTAACTTACATTTTTGAACCAGCTTCTTGATTTCGATTCGCGCCGATTCTGATTAAAAATTACAGCACACATCAACTTTTATTGCTAAAGCACCACAGCAACGTGTAGCTATTATCGCCGCACACATACAAATTGACGATTTTCTGCTTATTTTACGAATACGAATGCGTGCGAACCAAACCAGGAACATCGCCCAGAGGTAACCATGGCATTCGATAACTTGATGGTCTTCACGGGTAACGCCAATCCAGCCTTAGCGGCAGGCGTTGCAAAACAACTCGGCTTATCACTCGGTAAAGCTGCAGTTTCCAAATTCTCCGACGGCGAAATTACTGTTGAAATCAATGAAAACGTTCGTGGTAAAGATGTTTTTGTGATTCAGTCAACTTGCGCGCCGACTAATGATAGCCTGATGGAACTGATGCTGATGGTCGACGCCTTAAAACGCGCTTCTGCCAGCCGCATTACTGCTGCCATTCCTTACTTTGGTTATGCACGCCAGGATCGTCGTCCACGTTCAGCACGGGTTGCCATCTCAGCTAAAGTCGTTGCAAACATGCTGGAAGAAGTTGGCGTTGATCGCGTCATCATCATGGATCTGCATGCAGATCAGATTCAGGGCTTTTTTGATATTCCGGTCGATAATATTTACGCTTCACCTATTTTATTGCGCGACCTGATTGCCAAAAATTATGACGACTTACTGGTCGTTTCTCCTGACGTCGGTGGTGTGGTTCGCGCCCGTGCACTGGCAAAACATTTAGGTTGTGATCTGGCGATTATTGATAAACGCCGTCCTAAAGCCAATGTTTCTGAAGTAATGAATATTATCGGTGAAGTGGAAGGCCGTAATTGTGTCATTATGGATGACATGGTCGATACCGCCGGCACACTGACTAAAGCAGCCGAAGTATTGAAAGAACGCGGCGCTAAAAAAGTACTGGCATATTGTACCCATCCGGTATTATCTGGCCCTGCTATTCAACGCATCACCGACTCACCGCTGGATGAACTGGTTGTAACTAACACCATTCCGCTGTCGGCTGCTGCGCTGGCCTCCGGAAAAATTCGTCAGTTATCGTGCGAAGGTTTATTAGCTGAAACCATACGCCGCATTACCAAGGGCGATTCCGTTATGTCCTTGTTTGCAGACTAAGATTCACCTTATTTTTTCAGGCAGCCGGTTTCACTGACTGTCTTTTTAATTCCCTGGTCGCGGGGAATTTGTAACGCAAGAAGTTGTTCTTGCACATTTTGGAGTATTACATGAAAGTTATCGCATTCAAACGCACATTAAAGGGCACCGGAGCGAGCCGCCGCCTGCGTAACGCTGGTCAGACACCTGGTATCGTCTACGGTGGTACAGAAGCACCAGTATCAATCACACTGGATCACAACGCGCTGTACCATGCGTTGAAAAAAGAAGTATTCCACTCCTCTATTCTGGATCTGGAATTAGATGGCGTAGTTGAAAAAGTGCTGTTGCGCGATTTCCAGACTCACGCGTACAAACAATTAGTATTGCACGCTGATTTCCAACGCGTTGATGCAACTCAAAAAATCCACGTTAAAGTGCCTTTGCATTTTGTAAACGCGGATGTATCACCAGCTGTTAAATTGCACGCTGCAATCATCAGCCACATCATCACCGATCTGGAAATCAGCTGCTTGCCTAGCCAATTGCCAGAATTCATTATCGCTGACTTGTCCAAACTTGACGCTGGCCAATCTCTGCATGTTAATGACATCGCATTGCCAGAAGGCGTTACTGCTATTATTCACGGCGAAAACCAAACCGTGGCTATCGCTGTTGTACCAGCCGGCGCAACTGCTGACGCAGCAGAACCAGCGCCGCTAGGCAAGCTGCGGGGTGGCGGAGGACTCCCCCAATAGTCCGAGGACTCCCCTCATTTGGGGCGGGACTCCCCCCAGTGGGCGGG
>CAIWPG010000156.1 GCA_903914535.1 uncultured Oxalobacteraceae bacterium | reverse complement strand
TTTAGACGATTCCAGGAAATCCTGAGCAAAACGCTGCAACACGCCGCCAGCTTCATAAATCGACACTTCTTCCGCAGTATCAAGACGGCAAAGCATAGGCACTTCCAGGCGCTCGCCGTTTTTGCGGTTAATCACCAGTATCAGGGTAGTACGTGGCTTACGTTCACCAATCACATCGTAGGTTTCAGTACCGTCGATGCCCAATGTCAGGCGATTCACGCCCGGCATGAACTCCAGCGGCAATACGCCCATACCGACCAGATTAGTACGGTGAATACGTTCAAAACCTTCCGCAGCAATCGCTTCCACACCGGCCAGACGCACGCCTTTAGCTGCCCAGTCACGTGAAGAACCCTGACCATAATCTGCACCGGCAATAATGATCAGCGGTTGTTTACGTTCCATATAGACTTCAATGGCTTCCCACATACGCGTTACTTGCCCTTCAGGCTCGATACGTGTCAGCGATCCGGCTTTTACTTTGCCATTTTCCAGCACCATTTCATTTTTCAGGGTCGGATTGGCAAAGGTAGCGCGTTGTGCCGTGAGATGGTCACCACGGTGAGTTGCATAGGAATTAAAATCTTCTTCCGGCAAGCCCATTTTCGCCAGATAAGCACCGGCAGCGCTGTCCAGCATAATCGCGTTAGATGGTGACAAATGGTCGGTAGTGATGTTATCACCCAGAACCGCCAGCGGACGCATACCCGTCATGGAACGCCCGCCTGCCAGTGCGCCTTCCCAATAAGGAGGGCGACGGATGTAGGTCGTCTGTGGACGCCAGTCGTACAAGGGACTGACTGTTTCACCGTTATCTGCTTCTTTAGCAAACATCGGGATATACACTTTACGGAATTGTTCCGGTTTCACGCTGCTGGCGATAATGGCATCGATTTCTTCATCGGACGGCCAGATATCTTTTAAGGTTACCGCCTGCCCGTTTGCATCGATACCCAGCACGTCTTTTTCGATATCAAAGCGAATAGTACCGGCAATCGCGTATGCAACGACCAGTGGAGGCGATGCCAGGAAAGCTTGTTTGGCATACGGGTGAATACGGCCGTCAAAGTTACGGTTACCGGAAAGTACGGCAGTCGCATACAAATCACGCTCCACGACTTCCTGCTGAATAACCGGATCCAGCGCACCGCTCATACCGTTACAGGAGGTACAGGCATAAGCAACGACACCAAAACCGAGTTGTTCTAACTCCGACATCAGCTTAGCTTCTTCCAGGTACAGTGTGACTGTTTTGGAGCCAGGTGCCAGTGAGCTTTTTACCCACGGTTTACGTGTCAGACCGCGTGCATTCGCATTACGGGCAATCAGACCGGCGGCAATCATATTACGCGGATTATTCGTATTGGTGCAACTGGTAATCGCTGCAATGATAACAGCGCCATCCGGCATCAGCCCAGGCTCGTTTTCAACAACACCACTGATACCGCGTGCAGCCAGTTCAGATGTCGGCACACGGTTATGCGGATTAGATGGTCCTGCAATATTACGGACGACAGAAGACAGGTCAAATGTGAGTACGCGCTCGTATTCCGCATTTTTCAGGCTATCTGCCCACAAGCCGGATTCTTTAGCGTACAACTCAACCAATTTAACCAACTCATCATCACGACCGGTCAGTTTGAGGTACTTGATGGTTTGTTCATCAATGTAGAACATCGCTGCAGTAGCGCCGAATTCCGGCGCCATATTAGCGATAGTAGCGCGGTCACCCAAAGTCAGGTTGGATGCACCTTCACCATAAAACTCAAGATAGGTAGAAACTACCTTTTGCTTACGCAAGAATTCAGTCAGCGCCAGCACGGTATCTGTTGCGGTAATACCGGCTTGCGGTTTACCGGTCAGTTCCACACCGATAATATCAGGCAAACGCATCCAGGAGGCACGGCCCAGCATCACGCTTTCCGCTTCCAGACCGCCCACACCAATCGCGATGACGCCCAGCGCATCCACCATAGGAGTATGGCTGTCGGTACCGACCAGCGTATCAGGATAAGCGACACCATTTTGCACCTGTATCACCGGCGACATGCGCTCAAGGTTGATTTGATGCAAAATACCATTGCCCGGCGGGATCACATCAACGTTTTGAAACGCTTTTTTTGTCCAGTTAATAAAATCAAAACGATCTTCGTTACGACGATCTTCAATCGCACGGTTTTTACCAAACGCTTCCGGATCAAAACCGCCACATTCAACAGCCAGCGAGTGATCAACCACTAACTGGGTTGGCACAACCGGATTAACCAGGGAAGGATCACCGCCCTGCGCAGCAATCGCATCACGCAGACCAGCCAGATCAACCAGCGCGGTCTGACCAAGAATATCGTGACAAACGACACGGGCCGGAAACCACGGAAAGTCCAGATCGCGCTTACGTTCGATGAACTGCTTCAGGGAGTCGGTCAGGGTCGCCGGATCGCAGCGGCGCACCAGATTTTCTGCCAGCACGCGCGAAGTGTACGGCAGCTTGTCATAAGCACCGGGCTGAATCGCATCGACCGCAGCACGCGTGTCGAAAAAATCCAGCTTGGTGCCAGGTAAAGGTTTGCGGTTTGCAGTGTTCATAGCTCAGTCAGAAAAGAGATTAATGGTCACAATCAGAAAGCAGGAAAAGGAGTTCGCCGGACACGATTTTGTCGTACCCCGGGAAAATCGAACAAAGATACCCGGGGTCCGGCAAACTCTCCTAAGCTTTACTCACGGTCTTTTATAGGTACGAATTTCAAATCATCCGGGCCAACATAATTGGCGCTCGGGCGGATAATTTTATTGTCGATACGCTGTTCAATGATGTGTGCAGCCCAGCCGGATGTACGGGCAATCACGAATAAAGGTGTAAACATCGCCGTCGGCACACCCATCATGTTGTACGATACGGCAGAGAACCAATCCAGATTCGGGAACATTTTTTTAGCTTCCCACATTACTGTTTCCAAACGTTCGGCAATGTCATACATCTTGGTCGAACCGGCTTGTTCGGATAAGCTTTTTGCCACGCCTTTAATCACTTTATTGCGCGGATCAGAAATAGTGTACACAGGATGGCCAAAACCAATCACCACTTCTTTATTTTCTACACGTTTTTTGATGTCGGCTTCTGCTTCGTCCGGATTGTCGTAACGTTGTTGAATTTCAAACGCAACTTCATTAGCACCACCATGTTTCGGGCCGCGCAAAGCGCCAATCGCACCGGTAATGGCAGAGTGCATATCCGAACCGGTTCCGGCAATCACACGTCCGGCAAAAGTTGATGCATTAAATTCATGTTCTGCGTACAAAATCAACGAGGTATGCATTGCTTTTACCCAGTCATCAGTTGGTGTCACGCCATGCAACAAATGCAGGAAATGACCACCAATAGAATCATCGGCTGTTTCTACATCAATACGACGACCATTGTGGCTAAAATGATACCAGTACAACAACATAGAGCCAAATGACGCCATCAGACGATCTGCGATATCACGAGCACCCGGCATATTGTGGTCATCTTTTTCCGGCAAGGTGCAACCCAGTATAGAAACACCGGTACGCATCACATCCATCGGATGCGCGGATGCAGGCAGGCATTCCAGAGCGGCCTTCAGGTTGGCAGGTAAGCCGCGCAATGCTTGTAATTTGGTTTTGTACGCAATCAGTTCTGACTGAGTCGGTAATTTACCGTGTACCAGCAAATGGGCGATTTCTTCAAATTCGCAAGTAGTGGCGACATCTAAAATATCATAACCACGATAATGCAAATCGTTGCCGGTTTTACCGACTGTGCATAACGCTGTATTGCCGGCAGTAACACCAGATAAAGCAACCGATTTCTTCGGTTTGAAAGGGGTAGTGACTTCAGTCATTTTTTTCTCCTAAATGTCTCAAAAAATAGTGCAAATTTATTAATTTTAATTCGTTTTATTTGGCTTTTTGTTGTGCAAACAAGGCATCCAGCTTTTGTTCAAAGGTATGGTAATTAATGCGTTCATACAGTTCCATACGTGTTTGCATCGTATCAACAACATTTTTTTGCGTACCGTCATGACGAATCGCGTTGTAGACATTTTCTGCGGCTTTGTTCATGGCACGGAATGCTGACAATGGGTATAACACCAGACCAACGTCAACCGACTTCAATTCTTCTACGGTATATAACGGCGTCGCGCCAAATTCAGTGATGTTGGCCAAAATAGGCACTTGCAAGGCACTGGCAAACTGTTTATACATCGGCAATTCAGTAATGGCTTCAGGGAAGACCATATCAGCACCGGCTTCAACGTAAGCGTGAGCACGCGCCAGTGCAGCGTCAAGACCTTCTACGGCCAGTGCATCAGTACGGGCCATGATGACAAAGTTGGAATCGGTACGCGCATCGACAGCCGCTTTAATCCGGTCAACCATTTCTTGCTGAGTAACGATTTCTTTATTCGGACGATGACCACAACGCTTAGCGCCAACCTGATCTTCAATATGTATCGCTGCTGCACCGAATTTAATCATCGATTTAACGGTACGCGCCACATTAAAGGCAGAAGAACCAAAACCGGTATCCGCATCCACCAGCAGTGGCAAATCACATACATCCGTAATACGTCGCACATCAGTCAACACATCATCCAGATTGGAAATACCCAGATCAGGTAAACCCAAGGACCCGGCAGCAACTCCGCCACCAGATAAATAAATTGCTTTAAAACCAGCCCGCTTAGCCAACAAAGCATGATTAGCGTTAATCGTGCCAACGACTTGCAGCGGTGATTCTTCTTGAATAGCTTTACGGAAAGCAGCACCAGCAGAATAATGACTCATCAACAACTCCTAAAAGGTTAAAACCATCAACCCCAACGCAAGCACCATGCCAGCGCAATGAAGTAACATTTAATATTACTAAAAATCAACCACTTACCCTCCTGAACACCACTTTTAGCATAATAAAAACAGTGTCAGTCAGTTCAATTTGTTGCATAATTCACTGCAATGAAACATAAACGAAACAAAGTTGAAACAAAATTAAAACAAGATGGAACACAATGAAGCAAGGTGAAACACGATAGTCAACGAAGACAATGAGTAGTTGCATTTGAGTATTACCCACTTCTGGCGCTGCCCGCAAGCATCAAATTAATATCACCGGCAGATACCAGTCAGTCATCAGTTAATCAAAAAAACGTCAATAACCATGCGCCCTACTCCGCCACGTCAGGAACCTGCCGATAAACCCGTGCTCTGGATAGTTTCTATCTCACGACTATTTGATCTGTTTCGCGACATCATGCTGGAATTTACCGATATCGCTCATATCGAACCGGTTCATTTAGGCTTTGAAGACGCCGTGAAAGTGCTGCGGGAACGTATGCAAACGGAACGCTGCGATGCCATCATCGCAGGGGGGTCCAACGCCGCCTACCTGAAAAGCCGTCTGCCGGTGCCGGTTATTATCGCTAAAGCCACCGGCTTTGATGTAATGCAAGCACTTGCCAGAGCACGTAAGATCAGCCCTGCAATCGGAATTATTACCTACCAGGAAACCATGCCTGAACTAGCCGACTTCAAAAACACCTTCGGCTTTAAAATTGCCCAACGCACCTACAGCACAGAGGAAGATGCACGGGCCCAGATAAGCGAACTCAAGGCACAGGGAATTAAAGCCATCGTCGGTGCCGGACTGGTATCCGATCTGGCCGATGAAGCAGGTCTGTCCGGCGTCTTTTTATACTCATCCAATTCCATCCGGCAGGCATTCACCGATGCACTGGAAATTGCTAAATTTTCTCGTCTGGAATCTGGACCGGCAATGGCCAGCAGAGATACCTTGCGGGCACGGCATAACATTGAAGCGTTACGCGGCGATTCTGAACGCATGCAGCAAGTCAGGCAAACCATTACGCTCTATGCCCGCTCATCTGCCAGCGTGTTTATTCATGGTGAAACCGGATGCGGCAAAGAACTGGCAGCACAAGCCACGCATCAGGCCAGCACGCGCGCCAGGGCACCGTTTGTTGCAGTTAATTGCGGAGCAATTGCAGAATCCCTGCTGGAAGCCGAATTATTTGGTTATCAGGACAGCGCATTTACCGGTGCACGGCGAGGCGGCCACGCCGGACTGATTGAAACAGCACAAAAAGGCACTTTATTTCTGGATGAAATCGGAGAAATGCCGCTAACATTACAGACTCGCTTACTGCGCGTACTGGAAGAGCGTCAGGTGGTACGTGTCGGCGCCACCCGTCCGATTCCGGTAGACGTGCGGATTATCAGCGCCACACACTGCAATTTAACCGAAAAAATGGAACGCGGTCAGTTCCGGCGCGATCTGTACTACCGGCTGGCGGTTCTTCAGCTTACCTTGCCGACACTGCGTGAACGAAGTGACGACCTGCTCAGCCTGACTGAATGGTGCTTAAAGAATGCGCTGGCTACCCTGGGTGTTAAACCGCAAGCCAATCTCAGTGCAGAAGTCGCTGCCTGCCAGCCTTTACTGGCTGCATATCACTGGCCGGGCAATGTGCGGGAACTACGTAATATCTGCGAGCGGCTGGCCTTATTTTTATTGGCAGAACCCCTGCAGGCACTGACGCCGCGACTACTGATACAGGCAATGCCGGAATTACTCATCCCCGTCAAACCGGTTTCATTTGCTGCGACTGACTGCCTGCCTCCCGATTGTTTACCCGTGCCGGCAATAACAGAACCAATCCGGAGTTCTGCCGATTTATCACCGGCAGAACTCCGGCAGATTTTACAGCAGTTAAACGGTAACCGCGCTGCCGCAGCTGCACACCTGGGCATCAGCCGTACTACGCTGTGGCGCAAACTTAATGTCAATGAAAATTAAAGAACAGGGTAAAACCACCGTTAATTCACTATTGATGTTGTTCTGTAGTATGTAAGAATGGAAAAACGGACTAATTAAGACCCGGCGCAGACATCCGCGCCGCCAGCAAAAAAGCACAGGTTCACATTAAACAGACGGGATATACGCAAGGACACAGATACGCAAAAAAAGGGGCAGG
>CAIWPG010000155.1 GCA_903914535.1 uncultured Oxalobacteraceae bacterium | reverse complement strand
TGTGCCAGTCCATAAGCCCAGTCACGGAAGCCACCTTCGGTGTACTTCATGATATTACCTTTATGAACGATCGTTACGGACGATTTATCATTATCAATAGCGTACTGAATCGCCTTACGTACCAGACGCTCGGTGCCTTCACGTGATACCGGCTTAATACCAATACCGGACGTTTCAGGGAAACGAATTTTCTTAACGCCCATTTCATTAATCAGGAAAGCAATCAGTTTTTTTACTTGATCACTACCTTCCTGAAACTCAACACCAGCATAGATATCTTCCGAGTTTTCACGGAAAATCACCATGTCAGTTTTTTCCGGTTCTTTTACAGGCGATGGCACGCCGGTAAAATAACGTACCGGACGCAGGCAGACATACAAATCGAGTTCCTGGCGCAAAGCGACATTCAATGAACGAATCCCACCGCCAACAGGCGTGGTCAACGGGCCTTTAATCGAAACAACGTAATCTTTTAAAACACGTAAAGTTTCTTCCGGCAACCAAACATCAGGACCATAAACTGTCGTTGATTTTTCGCCCGCATAAATTTCCATCCAGCTGATTTTACGTTCACCGCCGTAAGCTTTAGCAACAGCAGCGTCAATCACTTTAATCATCACCGGGCTGATATCAACGCCGGTGCCATCGCCTTCAATAAACGGAATAATAGGATTAGCTGGAACATTAAGGGAAAAATCAGCATTGACGGTAATTTTTTGACCGTCGGCAGGTACAGTAATGTGTTGATACATTGTAATCTCCGAAATGGGGCTAAAAAAGCGCTAGGTTGCGTCGAGAAACGGGAGCCAGTCCTTTTTTACACATGAACAAGCATGGTATGCTTATCATTTAACTCTTATATAAGATATAAGACGACTGTTTCGCATTATGCACTAGTATTTTACTAGATGCCATAAATTTGCGACACTCTCGGTATGAAACTCATTTTATTTAATAAACCTTTCCAGGTAATGAGCCAATTTTCGGCTCATGAAAGCCGCCAGACTCTGGCTGATTACCTTTCCATCCCCGGCATTTATCCTGCAGGCAGACTAGATGCGGATAGTGAAGGCCTGATGTTGCTGACCGATGACGGGCAACTTCAACACAAAATAAGTCATCCCGATCATAAGGAAGCAAAAACCTATCTGGTACAGGTAGAAGGTTCACCCACTACTCTACAACTGGAACAGCTGCGTGCGCCACTGAATTTAGGTGATTTTATAACACAGCCCTGCCAGGTTCAGCATATAGCAGAACCGGAATGGCTATGGCCACGATCACCGCCGATACGGGAACGCCAGCTCATCCCTACCAGCTGGCTGGCAATCACGCTAAAAGAAGGGAAAAATCGCCAGGTAAGGCGTATGACAGGCGCTGTTGGCCTGCCTACCCTGCGTCTGATTCGCAGCGCCATAGGTCCTTATTCCCTTGCGAGCCATCCTGTATTACCGGGGGAGTGGCTGCTTGTTTCACCAACGAAGTAAGCTGAAGCAGGTAATAGCGGCCAATCAACAGATGCAAATAAACTATTTCGGAAATTTATGCAGGCTCACTCCGGAAAAAATGCACTGCCGGAGTAATCGTGCGTAAGCACAGCCGGATGAGAAAATACACGTAAATAACATCATTATTTAAAAAAATCGTGTCAACCAGCTTTACACAATCGCGTTATTGACAGTGATTCGATTGAATCGTTACCCACACCGACGTTATTTTTGAGAGAAATAAAATGAAAAAACTGATCACTGCTCTGGTTGCCGGCCTGTTCGCTACTGCTACTTTCGCTCAAGCACCTGCCGCACCTGCTGCTGCCGAAGCGCCTGCTGCTGCACCAGCTGCAAAAGTAAAGCATGCTAAAAAACATAAACACGCTAAAAAAGCAAAAGCTGAAGCAACTGAAGCAGCCGCACCAGCTGCACCAGCTGCTAAATAATCAGCCATTCGTTTCTGTTGACGGAGCCGCAATCACGTTTGCAACTCCATTAACATGCTGGCATTAAGTCAAAAGGCAGGATATCCTGCCTTTTTCCATTTCTGCGATCATCATTTACCTTATGCGCACATCTATCACGCCCCTATTTCGCATTGCGAGCAGTGTTATTACCGGCTTGTTACTCTCACTGACGATCAACCCGACATACGCTCAGCAAAAATTTCCGGTAACAGAATTAACCGCAGGCATGTTCGTTATCCACGCTGAAGTAGCATCTACCCCTGCCGAACGCGAGCAAGGCCTCATGTTCAGAAAACAATTAGGTCAGAATGAAGGCATGGTTTTTATTTTCGACAGCCCGGCAACAGTATGCATGTGGATGAAAAATACTCTCATTCCATTATCTGTCGCATTTATTGATAACGATGGAAAAATTATTAATATTGAAGAAATGCAGGCGCAGACGACGAACAACCATTGCGGAAAAAAACTGGTTCGCTACGCTTTAGAAATGAATCAGGGTTGGTTTAAGCATAAAAATATCCAGCCTGGCAGCAGCATAGAGGGATTAGCACTGAAACGCTGATGACCGCCCCCCCCTGCACCATCAACATATCCGGTAACAAACCGGGCTGCACAGGTAATTAAATGGGGGGAGTCAGGATCAGCAATCTGGTACCGGCCTGATACCAGCCACAGATACCGGCCAGATTCAGCCTGTACACAGGCATGACAAAAAACCCCGCAAGAGGCGAACTCATGAGGGGTTTTTTAACTTATTTTTTAACTTTCAGCCAATAGCTAATCTGAATAAATTCAGCTTTACGGTAATCGGCCAAACATTAAAAATGCATACTCTAACAACCATCGCAATCTAAAGTAAATAGCTAAAACAAGGATGTTTATTTATTTACTTTAAACGACGACGATAATTAAAAATATATTAAGCCAATGCTTTCAATGCAGCAGACAAGCGGCTTTTATGACGAGCAGCTTTATTTTTGTGGATAATATTTTTATCCGCAATACGGTCGATAGTTGACACTGATGACCGATAGATAGCATCTGCTGCTGTTTTATCGCCAGCCAAAATCGCTTTACGAACTGCTTTAATTGCAGTGCGCAACGTCGAACGTTGGCTTGAGTTGTGTGCATTTTGTTTAACTGCTTGACGAGCGCGTTTGCGCGCTTGTGCGGTATTTGCCATGAAATTTCCTAAACGATGTCAAAGTGCCGTCACATTAGTGCTGTCACATTAGTGCGATGGCAGAATAATTCTGTACAGCTCGCTATATTAGTCGGTTTTATTTCAACATGCAAGGGTATCAAGGGTTTCTTTCTTTAATTAGCAGCCAGACACGATAGCTATTAATTAAAAACAACAAATGCCGCCAGTTATGCCGGCACAAAATAAAAAAGATAAGCCAGATAAGGCAACATACCTTAATTAAAAATCTGGGATAATGCAGCCCCATGAACCTGCTTAAAACTCTGGCCACCATTAGTGGCATGACCATGTTGTCCCGTATTACCGGCATGATACGTGATATGTTAATTGCTCACGCTTTTGGCGCATCGGCCTATACGGATGCATATAACATCGCGTTTCGCATCCCTAACTTACTCCGGCGCCTGTTTGCTGAAGGAGCATTCTCTCAGGCTTTTGTCCCCATTCTGGCCGAATATAAAAATCAGCAGGGGCACGATGCAACCAAAACACTGGTTGATTCTGTTGCCACCCTGCTGGCCTGGAGTTTATTACTGACCAGCCTGCTGGGAGTTATTGGTGCCCCGTTATTTGTCTATGCACTGGCCAGCGGCTTTGCCAGTGACCCGGATAAATTTAATGTCACCGTTGTCATGACCCGTATCATGTTCCCTTACATAGGAATGATTTCTCTGGTTGCCCTGGCAGGAGGAATATTAAACACATGGCGCGAATTTAAGATTCCTGCTTTCACACCAGTGCTGCTTAACCTTTCTTTTATTTTTTGTTCACTGGTTTTATCCCGCTTCTTACATCAGCCTGTTTATGCACTGGCGATTGCCGTTGTCATTGGCGGGATATTACAATTACTCATACAAATCCCGGCTCTGATCAAAATAGGCATGCTTCCAAGTGTCTCTTTTAATCCCAGACATGCACTCCGTGATCCCGGCGTGCGCCGGGTTCTGCGCAACATGGGCCCGGCTATTTTTGCCGTTTCTGCAGCGCAGTTCAGCATTTTAATTAACACCAATATTGCATCCCACTTGCCGGCTGGCAGCGTCTCCTGGTTGTCTTATGCAGACCGGCTGATGGAGTTCCCTACCGCTATGCTGGGAGTGGCGCTGGGCACAATTTTGCTTCCAAGCCTGGCAAAAGCCAACAGCATAGGCGATCATGACGAATATTCATCCTTACTTGACTGGGGCTTACGCTTAACTTTTTTACTGGCTTTGCCTGCCGCTGTCGGACTGGCGACCCTGTCTGAACCACTAACAGCCGTTTTATTTCATAACGGTAAATTTGACACTACTGCCGTCACTCAGACCAGCCATGCATTAGTGGCTTACGGAGTCGGTTTGATCGGACTCATTCTGGTAAAGATTCTGGCGCCGGGATTTTATGCAAAACAAAATATCAAAACCCCCGTTAAAATTGCCCTGGGTGTTCTGGCTGCCACACAGCTCATGAATTATTTTTTTATTCCGCGATTAGCCCACGTCGGACTGGCCTTATCCGTCGGACTGGGTGCCTGCCTTAATGCCTTCATTCTGTTCACATCACTCAGACGACACGATATTTACCGGCCCCGGCCCGGCTGGTTTTTATTTTTTATAAAACAAACCGGTGCACTGTTAACTATGGCAGGATGTGCATTATCACTCAGTGCACGTGTCAGCTGGCTGACTATGCAAAACCAGGCCATTTACAGATCACTCTGCCTGAGTGCTATTTTACTGATCTGTGTAACAGTCTATTTTGGCTGCCTGTTTGCTATGGGCTTCCGGTTCCGCGACTTCAGACTAGTGACGAATTAAGATATAAAAATCACATAACGTTATTCCAGAAACATTTCGCCTTCACAGGTATAGTTCAATTCGCCAGCGATTGAGTAAAACATGGACACGGACGAAGCGATTACACTAAAAAAACTGCGCGTTTTTTTAGCTTTCATGAAATCCAATAACATGGCTCGTGTCGCTCTGCTACTGGGACAAAGTGCCGTTAGCGTGCACCGCTCACTGCACTCACTGGAAGAGGCGGTCTCCTGCCAGCTATTCAGGCGGGAAGGACGTAATCTGATTCCATTGCAGGCAGCGTATACTTTTGCCGAATACGCACAACGTGCCATCCACGAATGCGAAGAAGGTGTAAGGCAAGTCAGGGAATCAAGCGGTTTCAATGCTAATCGTTTGAAAATTGGCTCACTGTATTCACTGACCCTGCGCTGTATTCCACAACTGATGATAGGATTAAAGTTACGTAAACCGGCGCTCGACATTGATTTAACACTGGGTTCCAATCGTGATTTACTCCAACAACTTACTGATAGCAGACTTGATGCCATCGTCATTGGCCTGCATACTCAAAACAAACCAAACCAGCAAGATGATTCCTCTTTTTTAAATGTCCCTCTTTTTGATGACGATATTTTTCTGGCTGCGCCAAAAAATTCACCTTACACCGGGCAGAGGCGCATTAATTTACAAAATATGCGTAACGAAAAATTTGTGACGCTGACTGAAGGCTTTGTCACCTCCCGGGATTTTGACTATTGCTTTAAACAGGCAGGCTTCAGTCCCGACATCAGCATGCGGGTGCAAGATATTTTTTCACTGGTCAATCTGGTTAGCGGCGGCATAGGTTATGGCCTGCTGCCGGGAAGAGCAGGACAATTCAGCTCACATCTTGAACTCATCCCACTGGAAGAAAAATACGGGGCCAGACAACGTATTACCTTACTTTTACCCAAAATACGGGAACGCGATCCCAATCTGCTGGCACTGGCTGCAGAGTGTCGCATGTACGGCAGACATGCAGATAAAAATCACACCGCATTAAATCACGACTTACTTAAACACGACACAGGTGACACATCAGGATGTGCTGTATGACAAACGCACGCCTCACCATGAGCTGCAGCAACAAGTTCATGTAAAATACCGCATTCACGCCCCGGATGACTGGCATCACAACTTGAACGCAGACTGGTAAGCTGCTTTTCTAATGCATGCATACTAACCAGCCGGGCTTTTACCCGGTTAATCTGCTGATCAATTAAATTATTAATATCGTCGCAATCAGGCCCCGGCTTTGCCATAAATGCCACCAGACGACTGATATCGGCTACCGATATATCCAGCGCACGACAGTGACGAATGAACGACAGCCGTTCCAAATGCTCTTTATCATAACTGCGATATCCGTTGGACAAGCGTCCCGGCTCTGTGAGCAAGCCTGATTTTTCATAATACCGTATCGTTTCCACATCCACGCCGGTTGCTAATCCAAGTTCACCAATACGCATTACCTGCTCCCGTTTTCAGATTAACCATGCAAGCATTATAAACAAGATACTTGACTCTGTAGCCGCTACAGGCTTTAGGCTTGCCGAATGTGGCTATCCAAGGAAACCATTATGGCTCAGTACCTGCGAATCAAACCCAGACAACAGCACAGACATGCTCGTGGAAACTGTTGCCATAAAACACATGCATCTGCTGCCAGACTAAGCGATGAAAATGCCAGTTCTGCTCCCGTCCCGTCCCATGCCCAAATCCTGCACCTGACATTATCGGCCATGGATTGTCCGGAAGAGGCAGCCTTAATACGCCGGGCTTTTACCGGAGTACCTGATATTCATTTACTGGAATTTGATTTAATCAATCGGATATTGAGCATTACTCACACATTAAACGATACACAAAAAATACAGCATACCCTGATCAGTATCGGCATGGGTAGAGCTCATTCGTGAGGGTGTGATTGATAAGCACATAAGCGTGGGGCATGTAGGGCGTTACTACCA
>CAIWPG010000154.1 GCA_903914535.1 uncultured Oxalobacteraceae bacterium | reverse complement strand
TTTATACGACTAAACATAACAGTATTTACAACACTAAACGCTGTCTGCGTGCTTCATATAAGCAAACACCAGAGGCAACCGACACGTTCAGGCTCTCAACAGAACCAAACATAGGCACACTAACCAGGACATCACAAGTTTCACGTGTCAGACGACGCATTCCTTCGCCTTCCGACCCCATCACAAGCGCAACGCCATCAGTACCAGAAAAATCAGCCTGATACAGGTTCTTTTCTACATCGTCCGACGTACCGACCAGCAAAATATTACGCTCTTTTAATTCACGCATGGTACGGGCAAGATTAGTCACCGTAATATAAGGTACAGTATCTGCAGCACCGCTGGCCACCTTAGCGGCAGTTGCATTCAGACCGACTGCGCGATCTTTCGGCGCTATAACGGCATGCGCACCGGCACCATCTGCCACACGCAGGCAGGCACCCAGGTTATGCGGGTCAGTGATGCCATCCAAAATTAAAATCAGCGGCGGACCGTCTATCGCATCCAGCAATTCATCCAGATTGCGTGCCAGTGAAATTTCACCGGCTTTAGCAACCACACCCTGGTGGCGCCGTGTTCCGACCATATTCGCCAGACGCAACTCATCAACAGGAATAACACGTGTTCCCGCCGCCTTAGCCGCGTGAACCAACTCCTGCATACGTCTGTCCTGACGTCCTGAATCTACATAAATTTCTTCCACACTGGACGCTTCATGGCGAAGACGTGCTGTAACGGCGTGAAAGCCAAAAATAAATTTACTTTTCATTATTATCGTTTCTTTAAACTGGATTTACCGGTAATTTTACCCGCAGCTTTTCCGCTGGCAGAACTACCTTTATTACTACGACTACTACTTGCCTTGGTGCGTTTTTCTGCCGGAGCTTCAGGCTTAAGGACACGGGCGGCTTTACCAGCTCCCGTATTCATCGCTGTTTTGCTCCGGGCAGAGGGGACACTCTCCGTTACACGTGCGTTGGATGTACCCGCTTTATTTTTGGCAGCAGTGCCTTTTACCGGTTTTGCGCCGGCAGAAAGCCGGGTACCGCCGGGCTGCACCAGACACAAATCAATTTTGCGTGCATCAAGATCAACACGGCTTACCTGTACGGTCACTCTGTCGGTTAACTGATAGCGTTTACCTGTACGTTCGCCGCGCAGCTCATGTCGCGCATCATCATACTGAAAATAATCCGCACCCAAATCAGTAACATGGACCAAACCTTCAATATACAAAGAATCAAGTTGCACAAAAATACCAAACTGAGTCACCCCAGAAATACTACCGGTAAATTCTTCACCCAATTTATTTCTGATGTAATAACACTTCAACCAGGCTTCCACATCACGGGAGGCTTCGTCTGCACGACGCTCGTTAGCAGAACAATGCACGCCAAGCGCGTCCCAGATACCAGGATCTTTCTTTTGTTTACCAGCAGCTTTATCAACCACCTGCTGCTTGCGGGCCGCATTAGAGATAGTGCTGTTTAATGAAGCAACATCAATACCTTTAGGCTCATACTTCTTACCGGCCAAAATTGCTTTGATGGCACGATGCGTCAGTAAATCAGGATAACGTCGGATCGGGCTGGTAAAGTGAGCATACGCATCGTAAGACAGACCAAAATGGCCTATATTATCCGGGCTATACACCGCCTGCTGCATAGAACGTAGCAGCATAGTCTGTAAAATCGGGGCATCCAGACGCCCTTTGATTTTTTTCATTAACTCAGCATAGTCCGATGCCGACGGCTTATCACCACCGTTCAGGTTAAGGCTAAGCTGCTTCAGGTAAGTACGTAATTGCGTCAGCTTTTCTTTGGACGGGCCGGCATGAATACGGTAAGCACCCGGATGCTTATGACGTATCAACAAATCAGCAGCACACAC
>CAIWPG010000153.1 GCA_903914535.1 uncultured Oxalobacteraceae bacterium | reverse complement strand
TTGACGCTGAAGTAAATCAATTAATCGAAACAATTAAATCAAAAAGGAAATAACATGTTTTCAAAAGTCGTAAGAATCGGACGAATCAATGAAATGCGCTATTTGACTGACGGACAAGCAGTTTTGAATATCTCTGTGGTGTACAACTACGGGCGTAAAGGTAGTGACGGAAAAAAGCCTAGACAATGGATTGATATTGGTATTTTCGGAAAGCAAGCCGAAGGACTCGCGCCGCACTTGCATGTAGGCGATCAAATTTTTGTTTCAGTCGATGATCTGCACATAGAAGAATACGAAAGCGCGAAAGGCAAAGGAGTGAAACTAACTGGAATTTTGAAAGGCTTCGACTTCGTTACATCTGCAACCCCAGAACCAAAGCCAGCGGCACAGCCGAAACCGGAACAAATCAAGACGGGCGGGTTTGATAATTTTGATGACGATATACCATTTTGATATAAAAACAGTTTGCATTTTACAAAAATATCTGTAGAATGCGAACTGCATCTTAACTACATATGAAAGGGAAAAATCATGAACCAATTAGCAATACTCGACCCAAAAACATACGTCTCCACGGCGTACCAGCCATTTAATGAAGCTTTGGAAAATGCAATAGCAAAACTTCCCGAACTGGTAATCCGCGATATTTCCACAAAAGAAGGGATGACCGTAGCCAAGCAAGGCCGCGCATTGTTCCGTGATATTCGTATCTCACTGGAAAAGAAACGCGCCGAGGTTAAAGCCCCTATTCTGGAAATCGGCAAGCTTCTTGACTCACGCGCAAAGGAAATATTCGCCAAGATTGAACCATTGGAGGAGAAATTCTCGACCGAAATTAAGGCAGAGGAAGAACGAGTAGAAGCGATCAAAGCGGAGAAAATCAGGCTTGAGAATGAACGGCAGGAGCGCATTCAGGCGTTGATTGACGGTATCAGAGTCGCACCAATGGCGTGCATGAATATGAACTCTACTGAAATCGAACAATCAATTGATGAATTACGCCGTATCGACACAAGTAGTAACGCATTCGCAGAACGCGCAGACGAAGCGGCATTTGTGCTGACTGGTGTTATTTCTCAAGTTCAAACACTACTTGAAGGAAAGAAAGCACAAGAGCAACTAGCCGCCCAGCAAGAAGCCGCAAGAATCGAAGCGGAACTTAAGGCTAAAGAACTTGATGCCGAACGCATCGCAGAACAAAAACGGCAGGAAGAAGAACTAAAAGCCGAACGTGCGAAGCTGGCAGCAGAGAAGGCAGAAATAGCACGTCAAATGGCTGAAATTGCCGCGCACAAAGCCGCTGAGTTATCGAAGCAGGAAGCAGAAAAACGCTTCCATGAGCAACAAGAAGCGGAAGCGAAACGTAAGGAATCCACTCCGGTTGCAATACAGCCCGTTGCAGTTGCAATATCGCAATATCACGATGCAATCACGATTGAGCCGCCATGCCCTACGCCAATCCGCATCGACTTAATAAAATCCGTTGCGGAGTATTTTGACGTTGACCACCTGACCGCCGAAAAATGGCTAGTCGAGGAATTTTCAAAATGAAACGTCAAGACCTAATTGACTTTGAAAAGGAAATAGCGAATGAGTTTGAAGGTGGACTTATTCGCTCACCTATCCACCTTTCAGGAGGGAATGAAGATCAGTTAATCGACATATTCGAGAATATCCGTGCATCAGATTGGGTATTCTCAACTCATCGCAGCCACTATCACGCGCTATTGCACGGCATTCCACCGGATGAAGTCATGCGCCAGATACTTGACGGGCATAGCATGTCAATCAAGAGCGATGAACACCGTTTTTTTACTTCGTCGATAGTCGGTGGAATTTTACCGCTTGCGCTCGGCGTGGCATTTGCTAATAAGCGTAATGAAACAGGCGATCATGTTTACTGTTTTATTGGTGACATGGCATCAACAATGGGAATATTTTACGAG
>CAIWPG010000152.1 GCA_903914535.1 uncultured Oxalobacteraceae bacterium | reverse complement strand
TGAAGAAAATCTATCGGCGGCACACATTCGCTTATCCGGCACGTTTATTGAAAATATGGATTGGCACAAGCTGATTTTACGTTATGACCGGCCACATACGTTTTTTTATATGGATCCGCCATACTGGGAAACCGCTGGTTATGGCGTGGAATTTGGTCTCGAGCAGTATGAGAAAATGGCGGTCACCCTGCGTCAATTGAAAGACAAGGCTATTTTAAGCCTGAACGATCACCCGGACGTGAGGCGTATTTTTGCTGAGTTCGAGATGGAAACTGTGCCGATTAACTATACGGTCGGCGGCGCTGGCAAGTCGGTAGATCGACTTGAGGTGATTATTTATAGCTGGGATAGGTCATTAGATCCAGTCGGGCTCTTTTAGGAGGAATGCAAGCAATGAAGCCTTCCTTGACAGTCGGCTTCATTGAAAATTTATTTTTACACAACGGTTACGGTGCTCGGTGCAAGTCTTTTGCTTTTAGTTGTGTATAGCGCTGCAACATTTTCCAATCTTTATGCCCCGAAATTAGGGCGACTTGCTGGATCTGGTATCCCTGCTCGAATAGCCTGCTGCATCCTTCATGTCGAAAGTCGTGGAAATGTAAATCCTCAATGCCTAGTTTTGCGCACATTCTCGGGAATACTGAGCTGATTGATTTTTCACTATAGGGAAAAATCTTGTCGCTTGTTTTTGGTTGGCGCATCACAATATCAAACGCAGCTCCCAGTAGAGGAACTAACTGATCATTCCCGGATTTTTGTTTCGGGTCTTTTCTGTCGCGGATTGTAATTGTTTTATCTATTTCATTCAAATCAGCCCAAGTAATCCTGGTAATTTCCCCGAGCCGCATTGCAGAAGCAATGGCAAACTGGATCAGGTCGGCGTAGGGGGTCAGATAGCGTCCCTGCTGGATATGCTCAATTAACAGCTGGATTTCACTCTCTGAGGGCCTTCTATCGCGCCCAGTGCTTCTGGTATCGATTCCTGCATAGTGCATCATGACCCTGCATTCATCTACCACGCCGGGACTGACCGGCAACTTCCATAAAAATTTAGCTGTGGTCAGCACTTGTTTCAGGTAGGTCAGATCGATGGCTATGGTCACGCCACCAGCTGTCCATTGCCGATCTCTGACGAACTCCATCAGTCTGTCACCTGTCAGGTTGTTAATTGATACTTTCCCAACGGACTCCTTGAGTGACGTCAGAACCGCCTGCTTATTCTTGCCAAAGCTGCCAAATTCCTCCATGTATCTCTCGATTAGGGAGCGAGTAGGCAGGTCTGATATACTCCTGTTATCGGTGAACTTCATGGAATCCATCTGCTGTTCGATGGACCGCGCCCATTCTTGCGCAAGCGCTTTGGTTGAGAAGGTTTTGGAAATGGTTTTATGCCCCTTGCGCCGGATTTCAGCGCACCAGTTTCCACTGCGTTTTTTGAATGTGGCCATGTCGTAATTTTGTCGTTAATTTGTCGTAATAGGGCGCACAAATATACACCAATCAACACCCGAATACACAAAATAAATACTTTAATTTTTCGTTAGGCTATAGGTAATGCGTTATAAATCAGATGGTTATAAGCCAAGGACAATTTCAGTAGCCCCGATGATGGACTGGACTGACCGGCATTGCCGGTATTTTCATCGTCAGATTACTGCCCACACCTGGTTGTATACTGAGATGGTAACGACAGGGGCTTTGTTGCACGGTGATGTGGCGCGGCACC
>CAIWPG010000151.1 GCA_903914535.1 uncultured Oxalobacteraceae bacterium | reverse complement strand
CCAAGTAATAATAAAGTGATCTCCAGTGCTGATTGCATTCAAGTTTCCATAGACAAAGAGCTCTGCATAAATACCAGAAAAATAAAATAAAAAAATAAAGAAAATTCATCAAAATTGCACCGAAACAACAAAAATCCGGTACATTTTTCAGTGTCATTCAGATAAATTTTACTCTGAAACTGTTGTGTAAATTCCGTTCAATCTCTCAATTCATTTAGCCGGACAGCTCCAATTAATTAATCAAAATTATGTATAACATATACCAAAAGCATCTTTTGTTACATCAGGCAGGTTTTTTGCTTTAGGAATTCGTTTATACTTTAGGGTATGAGTGTACCTTATGCAAAAACCTTACCGACAACTTTTGATCCTCTTCGTGCCTTAAAACTGGCAAGCGACACGTTGGAGATAGAAGCAGATGCAATTCTGGCATTAAATCGTCGGCTTATTACAGAAAACGATGGCAGCTTCGTGCGCGCCGTTGCGTTATTGCTCGGCTGCCGCGGACGCGTTGTCGTTTCCGGCATAGGTAAATCCGGCCACATCGGCCGAAAAATTGCCGCCACCCTGGCATCTACCGGAACACCTGCCTTTTTTGTACATGCGGCAGAAGCAGCACATGGCGATCTTGGTATGATTACTGCCGATGATGTTTTTATCGCCATATCTTACTCTGGCACAGCTGCTGAATTAATTGCTATTATGCCCATGATTAAACGCATGGGTGCCAGTTCGATTGCGCTCACCGGCAACCCGGCATCCGGCCTGGCTCAGTTAGCCGATATTCATTTAAACGCCCACGTCGACAAAGAAGCCTGCCCCCTGAATCTGGCTCCCACCGCCAGCACTACGGTCACGCTGGCACTGGGTGATGCGCTGGCAGTAGCAGTACTGGATGCCAGCGGATTCCGGGAAGAAGACTTTGCCCGATCGCACCCTGGTGGTGCATTGGGCCGGCGTTTGCTCACTCATGTGCGTGATGTGATGCGCACAGGAAACGACATCCCGTCTGTACCGTCTGACTGCACACTCATCGCCGCCTTACTGGAAATAACCAAAAAAGGTATTGCCATGACTGCCGTTGTAGACGCCGGTGGTCAGTTAGCCGGAGTATTTACCGATGGTGATTTGCGACGTTTACTAGAGCGGCAACAGGACTTCACCAACGTAAATATCGCAGATGTCATGCATAAAAATCCACATACGATTACGCAAGATAAATTAGCAGTAGAAGCCGTAAAACTAATGGAAACACACCGCATCAACCAATTACTGGTAACTGATTCACAAGGCAGATTAGCCGGGGCTTTACATATACACGACCTGACACGCGCCAAGGTAATTTAATGACTATTAATATGAATAACAGCATAACTGAACCCGGCGCACAATGTACAACTGACAGCCCTGTCCAAAAAGCGGCACAGTTACGCATGATGATTTTTGATGTTGACGGCGTCCTGACCGATGGACGTCTGCACTTCAGTGTCGAAGGTGAGCTCATGAAAAGCTTTCACGTGCACGATGGGCTGGGTATTCAATTACTACAAAAAATGGGGATTGCAACCGCTATCATCAGCGCACGCCAGACACCTATCGTCATCCGGCGTGCTGCTGATCTTGGTATTACGCATGTGTACCAGGGCAATCACGACAAACGAATCACTTTCCGGCAACTGCTGAATGACACCGGTATCAGAGCGGAACAATGCGGCTTTATGGGGGATGATATTGTAGATTTACCCCTGTTTGGCAAAGTAGGCTTCGCAGTAAGCGTACCAAACGCACACCCGGATGCAAGCAGCCGCGCTCACTACATCACAGAAAAAGCCGGAGGCATGGGTGCAGTGCGCGAGATTTGCGATTTTATTCTGCGGGCTCAGGGTAAATACGAAGCGGCACTCGCACCCTACTTAGCATGAAATTAAGTGCTCTTTTTACGCCTGACCGTTTTCGGCTGTGGTTAATGGTATTGCTCGTCGGCTTATTAAGCCTGGGCAGTTACTGGATACTGGAGGTCGTGCGCAACAGCGAAAAAAACAAAATAGCACATGCAGTACGTACTGATCCCGATTATTTTGTAGAACAATTTAATTTTCTCAAAATGACTTCAACCGGACAAAGTAAGTATCGGATTGCAGGAAATAAATTACTGCATTATCCGGGCGATGATAGCTATGAAATTATATTACCAGTCATCACCAATCTGAGTCCGCTGCAAGACCCTATGGACATTCATGCTCAGCGCGCCATTGTCAATAACAAGGCAAACCAGAGCGAAAGTGAAGTGCATTTATATGGCAATGTCATTGTCGACCGGCCTCAGAACATCAAATCAAAACATGTTCAGCTGCGCACTGAATATTTATTGGTTTACCCAGATAAAGACGTTATGCAAACAGACAAAGCTGTTGAGCTTACAATCGATAATATCATTACTACCGGGGTCGGTATGCATGCCGACAACAAGACCCAGCAGATACAAATTTTCAATAATGTCACCAGCATTATCCCACCGCACCCTCGCAGAACTGCCCATTAATGATTATGAGAAAATACCTTTCATTTTTTTTCCTGTTCATACTACTTAGTCTGGATAATGCCCGCGCTGAAAAAGCAGACAGCCAGCAACCTATGCGCATCTCAGCAGAATCACAAGATTATGACGGCGTTAAAAAAATCACGACTTACACAGGCTCAGTACACGTAGTCAAAGGAACCCTGATCATCAATGCACATCGTGTTGACATCACACAGGATGCCGCCGGACGCCAGTATGCAACCCTTTATAACAGTCCGGGAACACTGGTGAACTACCGCCAGAAACGTGACGGAGGACCGAATTTATGGGCACAGGGTGAAGCAGAACGTATTGAGTATAACGATAGCCTTGAAGTCGTCAAACTCTACTCCAAAGCCAAACTAACGCTTCTTGAAGGCAACAAACCAACACATGAAAGTGCGGGCACCTTCATTTCATACGATAGCCGCGCCGATTTTATTTCAGTAACCAACACACTGGCCGGCGTCAGCTCGCCGGGGGCAGGTTTTACCAACGCGGTCATTTACCCAAAACCTGAAGGCGGACATGAATAGCAGCTTACAAGTTCAGGGCTTACAAAAGCATTATGGCGCACGTCAGGTGGTACGTGATGTATCTCTGGATGTGGCCAGCGGCGAAGTAGTCGGTCTGCTGGGCCCCAACGGCGCAGGAAAAACCACTTCCTTTTACATGATCGTTGGTCTGGTTCCATCGGATGCAGGCATCATTAAACTGAATGACATCGACATATCAACATTGCCGATTCATAAGCGCGCCGCGCTGGGCTTGTCTTACCTGCCGCAAGAGGCATCGGTTTTTCGTAAACTATCCGTACAGGATAACATTCGTGCCGTACTCGAATTACAGCATGACACCAACGGCAAACCACTGACATCCGCTGTTATTACCGAACGACTGAATGCACTGCTTGCAGAACTGCAAATTGAAAAAATCCGGGAAAATCAAGCCTTATCCCTGTCTGGCGGTGAACGACGGCGGGTAGAAATTGCACGCGCACTGGCAACAGATCCGCGCTTTGTGTTACTTGACGAACCATTTGCCGGTGTAGACCCTATCGCTGTCATTGAAATCCAGCGTATTGTCCGTTTTTTAAAGGAACGTGGAATCGGTGTATTAATTACCGACCACAATGTGCGTGAGACACTGGGTATCTGTGATCGCGCCTACATCATCAACCAAGGTGAAGTACTCGCCAGTGGGCATCCGTCCGATATCATTAAAAATGAGTCAGTCCGGCGCGTCTACCTGGGCGATCACTTCCGTATGTAATGATGATGAGATGAAACAAAACTTACAACTCCGCACTTCACAGTATCTTGCACTGACCCCGCAACTTCAGCAATCAATACGCCTGCTCCAGCTATCCACACTGGAATTACACCAGGAACTTGAGCAAATGTTGTGTGACAACCCGCTGCTGGAACGACTGGATGACCCTATGGATCATGCAGTCAGACTACTGGCAGATGGTGCCATGAATCAAACATCGTCATCTCTCAGCAACGACAATATGTCCGGCAGCACCCCGGCAACAAAAGAAGAAGCGCCCAAAGAAAATAGTAATGAGCAGTCTGAACAGAATGATCAGCATGATGACCGTAATAACGACGAGTCACCGCTATGGGGTGATGCACCCCGCTCACCGTCCGACAATGACGACGATACGGGCTTACCACAGCTTGAAGTCATAGAAAAAAGCCTGAGGGATCACCTGTTAGATCAGGCCAGGCTATGTACCCACACCGCGCGTGACGAAGCCCTGCTCACCTTGCTGATTGAATCCCTGGACGAAAATGGCCATCTGGATGAATCACTGGAAGAAATTCACAGCAGTCTGCCCGATGAACTGGATATCGGCCAGGACGACTTATCATTTGCATTGTGCCTACTGCAAAGCCTGGACCCTGCAGGAGTGGGTGCGCGCGATGCAGGCGAGTGTCTGGCACTGCAAATCAAACGATTACCGCACGTTCCGCTGGTCACGCGCCGTCTGGCACTTACTGTTGTACAAGATCATTTAACACAATTTGCACAACGCGATTTCACCAAGCTCAAAAAAATACTTGATTGTGATGATCAGGACTTACGTGAAGTACAAGAAGTCATCAAACGGTGCCAGCCGCATCCCGGACGCGGCTTTAACATAGATCGTATTGATTTCGTGGCACCGGATGTTATCGCAAAAAAAACACCGCAGGGATGGCAGGTATACCTGAATAACGATGTAATGCCAAAATTGCAAGTCAACTCACTATATGCCAATTTACTGCGGCAAAATAAGAGTGCTGCCTCGCTGAATACACAGCTACAGGAAGCACGCTGGCTGATTAAAAACATGCGCCAACGCTTTGATACCATACTTCGCGTGTCACAAGCTATTGTGGAAAGACAAAAAAACTTCTTTACTCACGGTGCAGTTGCAATGAGACCGCTTGTGTTACGCGAAATTGCTGATACACTAGGACTACACGAGAGCACTATTTCACGTGTGACGACGCAGAAGTACATGCTGACCCCGCATGGTATGTTCGAACTTAAGTATTTTTTTGGTAGCCACGTTGCCACAGAAGCAGGGGGAGAAGCCT
>CAIWPG010000150.1 GCA_903914535.1 uncultured Oxalobacteraceae bacterium | reverse complement strand
CAAACATCCTGAACATTGCGGCGGCTATTCCCGGAGTAGGTCCATGGGCTAATCAGGTTAGCGAACAGGTTGGGACTCAAATAGGAGAAAAGAATTACGCTGGTGCGGCAGGAACTGTTGTTGGAAATGCGGCACTCTATGCGGCACCAAAGGTTGTAGGAGGAGCAGTAAACTTTGTTAGGAAAACACCCAGTTTTGCGCGAAGTGGAATAGAGGCGATGACCGATTCCAGCCCTAGAGAGGTTAGAGTATTGGCCGATGAGGTGAAGAAAAAGAACGAGGCAACGCTTAAAAAAGAGGCGAAGATACTGGGCCCTCTGCCAAAGCGCAATGCAATCAGCACCGCAGCTAACAGGTAAAGCATGATGACGTTAGCCAGATCAAAGACGTTCAGCAGACCTTCTGTGATGAATGTGACCGCAATGCAACTGAGTGCCGCATACAGGTAGCCGCGTTTATTTTTTGATTTTCCTTCAATGGAACCGGTCAGGTCGTGGTGGCTTGCCGGGCTGTGATGTCTGACTGCGCTTTCTTCTTCCATATCGTGGCCGACGACGTAGACATCTACATCGGTGGTGCGGCTGGCTAATTCATCTGCAAGACTGGTACGTAAAATCCGTGCCCAGGTGGGGCGCATGGATTTACCGATGACTACCTTGGTGACATTGCGGCTGCGGGCATAACTCAATAAGACCGGTGCTAATTTTTCTCCGGACAGTGTCGTTGTTTCGGCCCCCAGTTCTTGTGCAAGTTTAATTACTTTGTGTATGGCTTCCCGTCGCACGTCGGATAATTTTTGCAGTTCCGGCGTTTCAATGTAAATGGCGATTAAATCGGCACGCAGGCTGCTTGCCAGTCGTGCTGCGGTGCGTACCAGTTTGGCGCTGCTGTCGTTTGGGCCGATGCAGACCAATAAACGTTCTTTGGCTTGCCAGACGTGATGAATTGACTGGTCTGCGCGGTAGTCACGCATTTGTGTATCCACCTGATCGGCAGTGCGTCGCAGTGCCAGCTCCCGCAACGCAATCAGATTCCCTTTGCGGAAAAAATTTTTAGATGCACGTTCTGCCTGATGCGGTACGTAAACCTTGCCTTCTTTTAAGCGCCGCAGCAATTCATCCGGAGGCAGATCGACCAGGGTAATTTCATCGGCCAGTTCAAAGATCCGGTCCGGGATGGTTTCCCATACCCGGATACCGGTAATTTGTCCGACTATATCATTCAGGCTTTCCAGATGCTGGACATTGACTGTGGAGTAGACGTCAATACCGGCTGCAAGCAATTCTTCCACATCCTGCCAGCGTTTCTGGTGGCGTGTACCGGGGATGTTGGAGTGTGCCAGTTCATCCATTAAAATTAAGGCGGGTTTTCGGGTAAGTGCGCCATCCAGATCAAATTCGCCGCGTAATTTATCATGGTAATGCAGCTGCTGAGGCGGCAGAATCTCCAGTCCGTCCGTCAGCGCCATTGTGTCGCGTCGTCCGTGTGTTTCGACGACACCCACTACCACATCGATTCCTTTTAAAAGCTGATCCCGGGCGGCAGACAGCATAGAAAACGTTTTTCCGACACCGGCACAGGACCCAAAAAAGAGCTTAAAGTGCCCGCGCTGCTGTCTGGCATCGCTACGCTGGATTTTTTCCAGTAACTCATCTGGGTTAGGACGGGTATCAGTCATGGGCGGAATAGGTTGGTTGCGTTTTAAGCTACTACTGGCAGCTACTGGCCGGCGATTCATGGCATGTTAAATGCGTCGCCGGTACCTGAGAAACCGCCGGAGCTGTTCATTATACGGCTGCTTATGACAGTTCCGGTGTCTTGAGGGACTGGTTAGGATTTATTCAATTCATCCAGCGCCAGATTTAATTGCAATACATTGACGCGTGCTTCTCCGAATAACCCGAATTGCGGAGTTTCGGTGTGGTATGCCACCAGTTGCTTCAGTGCGCTGATATCCAGATTGCGTACTTTGGCTACCCGCTGCATTTGGTAATTAGCAGCAGCCAGGCTGATGTGCGGATCCAGTCCGCTGGCAGAAGCCGTAACCAAATCAACCGGGATGGCCGTAGTGTTATCCGGGTCTGCATCGCGTAAAGCTTTTATCCGGTCAACAACCGCAGCCTTTTGTGCCGGATTGGTTTGTCCCAGGTTGGAGCCGCCGGAAGACATGCCATTGTATGGTATAGGACTGGTGGCTGACGGACGCCCCCAAAAATAGTTGGGATGACTAAAATTTTGTCCGATCAGGCGTGAGCCTGCTAACTGGTGGTTTGCTTCAATCAGGCTGCCGCCGGCTTTATCGGCAAATATGGTTTTGCCTATTACGGTCGTGGCAAGAGGATAAATTATTCCGGTAATTACGCTAAGCAGTACAAATAAACTGAGCGCGGGACGAATTAAGGTTTTCATATGAACTCCCGTCAATATTTTGTAGGTTTAAAGTGATTTGAATTTAAGTAAACGATGCCGGATCAGGCCAGGCCCAGTACAGTCAGAACGACATCGATGAATTTAATACCAATAAAGGGCACAATCAGTCCGCCTGCACCGTAAATCAACAGATTGCGGCGCAACAATGCAGCAGCACCCAGTGCACGGTATTTCAAGCCTTTTAATGCTAAGGGAATCAGGAACACGATAATGAGCGCATTGAAAATCACCGCAGATAAAATGGCGCTTGAGGGCGTACTCAGGTGCATGACGTTCAGCGTATTGAGTTGCGGGTAAGTCGTTGCAAATGCAGCGGGAATAATCGCAAAATACTTCGCTACGTCATTGGCAATAGAAAACGTTGTCAGTGAGCCGCGCGTCATCAGCATTTGTTTGCCGATTTCGACAATTTCAATCAGCTTGGTCGGGTTGGAGTCCAGATCGACCATGTTACCGGCTTCTTTGGCGGCCTGCGTACCGGTATTCATGGCTACGGCCACATCTGCCTGTGCCAGAGCCGGTGCATCATTGGTACCGTCACCCGTCATGGCGACTAATTTACCTTCAGCCTGATGGCCGCGGATTAATTTCAGTTTATCTTCCGGTGTCGCTTCGGCTAAAAAGTCATCTACGCCGGCTTCTGCGGCAATGGCAGCAGCAGTGAGACGATTGTCGCCGGTGATCATAATGGTTTTGATCCCCATTTGGCGCAGTTCGGCAAAGCGCTCTTTAATACCGCCTTTGACGATATCTTTAAGCTCAATGACCCCCATGACCCGATTGCCATCCACCACGACCAGAGGGGTGCTGCCTTTTTTAGCGACTTGTTCTACTAATTCGCCTACATAAGCAGGGAAGGTGTGACCGAGTTGTGTGACATAGTTGCGGATAGCTTCAACCGATCCTTTGCGAATCTGGCGCTGCCCGCCGCCCTTCGTCTGGCCGGATGCGTTTGCATCTGTCTCGTTCAGGTCAACGCCACTCATACGGGTTTGTGCAGTAAACGGGATGAAACTTGCACCTAAGGCCTGAATATTGCGTTCACGAAGCTGGAAGCGTTGTTTTGCCAGAATGACGATGCTGCGGCCTTCCGGTGTTTCATCTGCCAGTGACGACAGTTGCGCCGCATCGGCTAACTGCTCTTCCGTGACACCTTGTGCCGGCAGAAAAGTCGATGCCTGACGGTTTCCCAGTGTAATTGTGCCGGTTTTATCCAGCAGCAGCACATCTACGTCACCGGCAGCCTCAACGGCACGTCCGGAGGTTGCGATGACATTGGCTTGCATCATGCGGCTCATACCGGCAATACCGACAGAAGATAACAGGCCACCAATCGTGGTTGGTATCAGGCACACCAGCAAGGCGACCAGTACGGTAATCGTGACAGGAGAACCGGTACCTGCAGCACCGACGCTGAATAGTGAAAACGGCAGCAGTGTGACGGTTGCCAGCAGGAAAATAATAGTTAATGCCACCAGCAGAATGGTCAGGGCGATTTCATTCGGGGTTTTTTGGCGTTTTGCACCTTCTACCATGGCAATCATGCGATCCAAAAATGCTTCGCCGGGATTGACACTGATTTTAACGACAATCCAGTCCGATAGCACGCGGGTACCCCCGGTAACGGAGCTGAAGTCGCCGCCGGACTCCCGGATGACCGGGGCAGATTCGCCGGTAATGGCAGATTCATCGACCGATGCGGCGCCTTCAATGACTTCGCCGTCAGCAGGAATAACATCGTTAGCCATGACGAGCACCACATCACCTTTACGCAATGATGAACCGTTGACCAGAATTTCTGTTGCGCCGTGGCGGGGTTGTGCCAATTTTCTGGCGAGGACATCCTGTTTGGCATTACGCAGTGAGGCTGCCTGTGCTTTGCTGCGGCCTTCTGCCAGTGCTTCGGCAAAGTTGGCAAACAGGACGGTGAACCATAACCATAAGGAAATGGCGATAATAAAATTGGCGGGCGCTTCACCTTGACCAGCTACAGCCTGGATTGCCAGAGCCGTAGTGAGCAAACTACCGATATACACCACAAACATGACCGGATTTTTGATCTGGGTGCGTGGTGATAATTTACGAAATGAATCTGCCAGTGCGACCCTGAGAATAGCCGGGTTCAGCAGAGATTGATTAATTTTATGTGTCATGATGGCTCTCTTTTAGTAGTCTTAGTGTCCTGCATTCAGTATCAACTGTTCAACCACAGGGCCAAGCGCCAGCGCAGGGATGTAGGTTAATGCGCCGACAATCACAACGCTGCCAATTAATAATGCAACGAATAAGGGGCCATGCGTTGGTAAAGAACCTACTGTTGTTACCAGACGTTTTTTGCGTACTAATGAGCCTGCAATACCCAGTACCGGGATAATGACCAGGAAACGCCCGAACCACATGGCGATAGCAAGCAGAATATTGTAGAACGGAGTATTGGCAGACAGACCGGCAAATGCACTGCCGTTGTTATTAACCGCAGAGGAGAGGGCATATAAAATTTCTGAGAAACCGTGCGCTCCCGGATTGGCAATGCCCGCTTTACCATCCGGACTCATTACGGCAATCGCTGTGCCAACTAACACCAGCAATGGGCCGATTAAGATAGCGATTGAAACCATTTTCATATCGTAGGCTTCGATTTTTTTACCCAGATATTCAGGTGTGCGTCCTATCATCAGGCCGGCAATAAATACTGCTAATATCGCAAAAATCAGCATACCGTATAAACCGGAGCCAACGCCGCCAAACACAACTTCACCCAGTTGCATCAGCCACATCGGTACCATGCCACCCAATGGGGTGAATGAATCGTGCATACCATTGACGGCCCCGCAGGAAGCCGCTGTAGTGACTGTAGCGAATATGCTGGAAGCGACGATGCCAAAACGGGTTTCTTTACCTTCCATATTGCCGCCGGCCTGTAGTTGGCTGGTGGTTTGGTCTATGCCCAGTCCTGCCAATGCCGGATTGGCTTGCAGTTCTGCGGTATTGGCAAAATATGCCATGACGACAAACATGATGGTCATGGCGGACAGTACGGCCCATCCCTGGCGTTTATCGCCAACCATGTGACCGAATGTGATACACAAGGCCGCCGGAATCAGGAAAATTGCCAGGATCTGGATGAAGTTACTTAACGGAGTCGGGTTTTCAAACGGGTGTGCAGAATTGGCGTTAAAAAATCCGCCGCCGT
>CAIWPG010000149.1 GCA_903914535.1 uncultured Oxalobacteraceae bacterium | reverse complement strand
ATTCACACCCAGGACAATGTTTTCTTTCGGGGCATCTTGCCAGCCCAGCGAGCGCATACTCAGTATGTAAAAAAAGGCAACCATCGCCATGCCGGAGATAATAAGAAACGGGATAAACAGACCTTGGCTATACTTTAACCGGCTTACAATGGTTTGTGTTTTTTCGCCGTCGCCTTCATCGTCATCTTGCTGTACATAGTTTGACATAGTTATTTAATCAATTTATTTTGTATCTGTTTTCCGAAACGACCAATTAATGCCTGCATTGCTGCTAGTGCCTGGATTGGATGTCTTTTGACGGAGATGGCTGGCGTGCCGAACTCAGGGTGCCGGGAGGTAAAAACTGTTCGAGGAACATGGTCGGTTGTTCTTCAGTGTTTTCAGCACGTTTCTTTTTGGCAGGTTTACGTTTATCACGTAATTTATAGGCAATATACGCCGCCAGAGCCATCATCAGAGTACCAACTGTTGTAAATAAAATAACAGTGGCAAGCAGAGAGAGTAAATCCATTATAATTTTCCTTCACGATCAAGTTTTCCCCAGGTCATTTTGATACCGCGTAATTCTTCAACGGTAGCCAGTACTTTGGCGACGTCAATGATCACGATATAAAAAATCCGGAATAGCGGGGCATATAAGACCAGGCTGACATCCTCATTTTCAACGATGGTGCAGTAGGCAGCGGCAATGATATCTAATAAGGTGAGTTGCATCCACCAGTAAAACAAAAATATAACGACGCCGTAACGGAGTCCGAGGTAGGCAAAAAATACATTACCGATGACGTTGGAGATCGGCCATAACACACTTTCAAACAGCATATACCAAATGATAAAACAATTAAGGCTGTGTTTTATCGGATGGAGCAGGGTGCCGCGATGTTTATAAATCGCTTGTAAAATACCACGTGTCCAGCGGTAACGTTGTTTGAGTAAGTCTAATAATCCGCTTGGTGTTTCTACCCAGGCGACGGCACTTGCTTCATAGGCGACGTGCCAGCCCATCATCAGCATTTTTAGCGTCAGGTCGCAATCTTCAGCAAACGTATCGTGATCATAACCGCCGATTTGCATTAATGCTTCTTTACGGAATAAACCTAAGGGGCCGGGAATAATATTGACGCTACGCAGATAACTTTGTGCCTTGCGTGCCATCGCCAGACCTTCAACGTATTCAAGAGCCTGAATGCGGGTAATCAGGTTTTCGCGGTTCAGTACTTTGACGTTGCCGGCAACAGCACCAATGCTAGGGTCGTCGAAATGGCGTATGCAGGCACGTAATGTATTGGATGAGAGCTTGGTGTCTCCATCCATATTTAATATAAAACTACCGTTTGCATTGGCCATACCGACATTGAGTGCATCTGATTTTCCTCCGTTAGGCTTGGTGATGACGCGGACGGGAACCCGGTCACTGAAACGGGCTATTTCAAGTGCGGCTTCGTAGGTATCGTCAGTAGATCCGTCATCAACTACGAGAATTTCGTAATTCGGGTAATCCAGTTTAAGCAGGGAATTGATCGCTTGCTTAATCACTTTTCCTTCATTATAAGCAGGGACGACCAGGGTAATGAAGGGCAGGGCAGCATCGTTTTTATTGCTGCGCTCCGGCATCTCCATGCTGATACTTTCTAAATGCTCAAGATAGGAGTAAATGATTAGGGTCGCATAGCGAATGACCAGGATAACCAGAAATGAAATAAGGTGGTGAGAGTGCATTTGGTGGAGTTTGGGAAGCCTTAAATAACTTTTATAATTCAGCGGTCAATGCCGTTACCGATTTAATAGAGTTCTTTGCAAATTTTAGAGAACATTTGCATAGCGATTTCTCTGCTATTGGAGACATTATTGGAAATGCGTTTGAAGCTGCAAAAAGTAGAGTGGTCGCAATCTGGGATAGTATTGTTGCGTAT
>CAIWPG010000148.1 GCA_903914535.1 uncultured Oxalobacteraceae bacterium | reverse complement strand
AGCTATCCATGATTAACGAAAGACGCGCAGAAGGCCAAGCCAAGGCAAGAGAAGCCGGCAAACACATGGGACGCTTTGCGAAGCTATCAACTACTCAAGTAGCAGAAATCAACGCTAGAAAAACTGAAAGTAAAGTCAAACTAGCCGCTGAATTCGGTGTCTCAAGAGCTACTATTTACTCGGTGATTCAAAACCAGTATATATAATGCACGTTCATCAAGCGCTAATGTTATTTGGCTTTAGTGGTGTAACTAACCAATCAACTTAAATTTTAAGTCTATTTAATAGTCTATCTTCACATAAATAAACATTAAAACCCTTTATTCATGAGGGTTTCAAGAGATGATACGAATCCCCCTTTCCGCCAGGAATAAATTAAATGCCCTAAGTAATCAACGACTTAGGGCATTTTTTATTGATAAATAATTTCGCATCCATCATTGTAGTCAGACAGAAATCCGCAGGCTGGGATAAAATCCCGGCTTTTCTGCCAATACCCCCTCAAATTACCCACCATAAGCCGTTGATTGATACGATAATTTTTTAATGGTTTTTGGGTGATTTTCGGTCTCAGCAAATTATTTTGCTGGGATTTTTATCCCAGCATTGATTAGGACAATACCCGACAACTAAAAGATTGGCGGAATGTGCTATCCAATACATACCCCAGATCTTTTCTGCTGGCATTACCAATTTTTACTGATATATTATTTTCACGCTCAACATATAACAATTTTGGATACTCTAAAAATGCAACTTCAGGGTAACTCTTCTCCGATAATAAATATCGCCCTTTTAGCATGCCGCCCAGTGATTTGTAAGCCCGTTTTTTCATAGTTGTCGAATAACCCCATATACGCCTGATGTGGATTGCTTTTATCATTGTCAAATAAATCGATGATAGGTTTCAGCATGTGCGGATGCAAATCGTTTTCAAATTCATTAATGACTACAACAGCTGGAATAGAATTGGAACGCCAATGCTCTATACTGCCGCTACCGTTTCTCTTGCTTGCTTCGAAACCATTGTTCATTTAGAAATAGAACTATTACTCTTAACCCTTTATCTGGTACGTATAATATATACGAATGGATTTATGACTCACGAGTCCGACCGTAATTTATCCGAACCGGCATTTCACCGAAAAAATGGATAGATCTCTCCATACACCTGCCGTCCGCACCACAGGTTTCGCAGAGAAAATCACCAAATACTGTTACCATAAGCGCGCAAATCCGCTATTACATGAATTACGAAGGTCAGTGCCTGTCCGGCTATCACCATGAAAACCCCTAAAAGAATCCAAGCTTTGGTTGAAGAAGGTCTGATCGACGAGGTCATGCGCCAACTCATGAGTGGCAAAGAAGCCACCGTCTACGTAGTGCGCTGCGGCGATGATATTCGCTGTGCCAAAGTATACAAGGAAGCGACGCAACGCAGCTTTCATCAGGCTGTCGCGTATCAGGAAGGCCGCCGCGTCAAAAATAGTCGTCAGGCTCGTGCTATGGAAAAAGGATCACGCTACGGACGTAAGATGGCCGAAGAAGTCTGGCAAAATGCCGAAGTAGATGCACTGTATCGCCTGGCGACGGCCGGGGTACGTGTGCCAAAACCCTATATTTGTTTTGAAGGCGTGTTACTGATGGAATTAGTCACGGACGCCGATGGCCATGTTGCACCACGCCTGAATGATGTCAGCTTCAGCCACGAAAAAGCACTTGAATACCACGGGCGGCTGCTACGCGAAGTCGTATTGATGTTGTGCGCCGGGGTGATTCACGGCGATTTATCCGAATACAATATCCTGGTTGATGAGCACGGCCCGGTCATCATCGACTTACCACAGGCGCTGGATGCCGCGGGCAGTAGCGTTGCGGCATCCATGCTGGAACGTGATGTCACCAACCTGGCTAATTTTTTTAGTACCTTCGCACCAGAATTAGCAGGCAGCCAGTATGGCAAAGAAATATGGCGATTATACGAAGCTGGCTTATTGACCCCAGACTATCCGCTGACCGGTCGTGTACCGGCACCAACCGCACCGGCCGATGTCGGCGCCGTGATTCACGAAATTGAACTGGCCCGTCAGGAAGAAGAAGACCGGGTTCGTTATCTCACGGAAATGCAGGATTAAACCAGATAAAATCAAGCGGGTATCCATACTTGTTTTGTCAATGCAACAGCGCCAATATAAGCAAACACCAGCAGGGCTGCAACAAAAGCACAAGCCCGGACTGGTTTGCTTTTACCACGTTTTAAGGCAATCGTTCCAAGCGCGACATAACAAACCAGTGCGATCAATTTAGCAATCAGCCAGGATTGTGCAAACGGCGATTGCCCGCGCAACACAAGCATCGTAACGGCACAGCCAAGTAATATAGTATCTGCCAGGTGCGGCACAACAGCAAGCCAGCGTTGGTGCCGGACTGGTGACTCATTCAAGGTCCAGACACCACGCAAAAAAAATAAACACCCACTCAGCGCAGCACATGATTGATGAATATGCTTTATAACAAAATAGTTCGGAATCCAGCTCAACATAAGCTCCATGTACGCACATAAAAACAATCTATCTATTAAACTTCATATTATTGCAATAATATACGAAGAATTTTATAGATGCACCATAAACATATATACTAAGTACCTCATTAATTATAATCAAACGCTCATCCGGATCAACCCATGCGATTAACTGCTTATACCGATTACACGCTGCGTACCCTGATGTATCTGGGATTGAATCAGGATAAACTGGTCACCATCCACGATATCGCAGAGCTACATAACATCTCCAAAAATCATTTAATGAAAGTAGTGCATCAGCTGGGTTTATCCGGCATGGTGGAAACGGTACGTGGCCGACATGGCGGCTTACGGCTAAACAGAACGCCGGAGCACATCAATATCGGCGAAATTGTACGCAATACCGAATCTGATTTTTACATGGCAGAATGCTTTAATCCGGAAAGTAATTCATGCGGCTATGCCCCTTCATGCACGCTTAAAGGTATTTTAAGCAGCGCCACTGCCGCCTATCTGGCAGTACTCGATACCGTCACACTACAAGATCTGATCAAGAAAAAACCAACTCTGAGCAAACGTGCGGCCAATACACTGAAGCTGGCTGACATACCAATTCAGTCTGAATAAAAACAAGGTAGTTTTACGTATTGCCTTGTTGTCGGTTTAAAAGTAGTATTTCATATATATCTTTATGGATTTTATAAAAAATTTTATTTAAGTGAGTCACCATGAGTTTGCTATCTATCGACGAACCAAAAACATCATCCGCAACAACACTGGCATGGTGGCAAACCAGGCACGTACTCTGGGCATTGGGGTTCCGGCCATTTTATTTGCTGGCTTCCGGATTTGCGGTACTGGCTTTACCATTATGGGTAGTCAGCTACCTGGGTTGGCTACCGGCAAAGTCCGGCAATTTTCCTCACCCGGGACTTAACTGGCATATGCATGAAATGGTGTTCGGCATGGTCAGTGCCGTTCTCATCGGTTTTTTATACACCGCAGTAAAGAACTGGACCGGACTGTGGACGCCGCGTAATGCGCCATTAGCCGGATTAGCAGCACTATGGCTGGCCGGACGGCTTGCCATGCTCTTTGCTCCGCCCCTGGCTGCTGCGCTGATTGATAGTTTGTTTTTACCATTTGCCGCATGGCCCATCTACCGTGTATTACGGCAATCGGGTAATACCCGCAATTTATTTTTTGTCGGGCTGCTTAGCTTATTAAGTCTGTCCGATATGTTATTCCATGCTGCCACATTAGGCTGGATCACCATGCTGCCGGTAACACCGATACAAGCGGCGATCCTGTTGATCGTCATCATCGAATCCATCATAGGCGGTCGTGTCATTCCCATGTTTACCAGTAACGGCGCGCCCGGAACCAAACCCATTGTGCATGCCGGTCGTGATCGCATCACCTTACTATTAACCGTAGCTGCCTCCCTTGCCTGGAGTATCGGCTTGCCTGCCAGCGTGCGGGCCACATTAGCCATAGCTGCGGCTATAGCAATACTGGTACGGGTAGCAGGCTGGAAACCACATCGCACCTTGCGCGTTCCCTTACTGTGGATCTTACATATATCCTATAGCTGGATTGCGGTAGGATTTATCTTTCTGGCACTTGCCGCTTTCAATATCATTTCTGTCAGCTCGGCCTTTCACGCACTAACTGTCGGCTCAATGGCCGGACTGATTATAGGAATGATGACACGCACTACATTAGGACACACCGGCCGTACACTACGCGCAGGCCGGTCTGAAATCGCCATGTATTGCCTGATCCAGGCTGGCGCAGTCACGCGTGTTTATGCCTCCATGGGAACATACTCTGTAACGGCATTAATCATTGCAAGTATCTGTTGGTCGCTGGCATTTTTAATGTACGTCATCCGTTATGGCACTTATTTAACCCAGCCACGCATTGATGGGCGTGAAGGCTGATAGCTGATTGAGATGATTGGTTGTGACTCTGCAACCAAAAAAATTTAGCCTAACATTTTCACTTACTCCGACATAAAATTAACAAATCAATCGTAAGGAGTGACTCGATGATTTGTTATGACAGAGTGAGCACAAAATTTGAGGAAGACTTTACAGATGGCAGCTTTGTAATCTTCCTGACAGGTGTGCGCATTAATGAGCCACTTAAAATACATAAATGGCTCCCGGTAATCGCCGCCATGCCGGGCATGATCAGTGAGTTACGCCGCCAACCTGAT
This sequence comes from uncultured Oxalobacteraceae bacterium, assembly GCA_903914535.1. GTDB lineage: Bacteria > Pseudomonadota > Gammaproteobacteria > Burkholderiales > Burkholderiaceae_D > Solimicrobium. The sequence continues at coordinate 12,624 of CAIWPG010000148.1, read as the reverse complement.
TTAGGTTTAATGCATGCCGAAGCCTGGTTTTCACGTACAACAATCATGGTGCAATACTGGCGCAGTATGGAACTCCTTCTGGCCTACGCAAGAAACCGCGGCGCAACCCATTTACCGGCATGGTATGCCTTTAACGAAGCCATAGGAACCACAGGAGCAGTCGGGGTCTGGCACGAAACCTACATCGTGGCACAAAACAGCTATGCCAATGAATATATAGATATGCCGCCTTTTGGCCTGGCGCAGGTCAAATCAACCATCACCAGTTCTCTCACCGACAGCGAATCCTGACTCCGGCAGGTTGCGCAACTATATATTCAACACGGCTCAACACGAAAGCTTGCGACACTATGATCCATCGAAACCGACTGACTGCCAAATTTACCGGTAATTTTGTAGTATTCCTTATAGGAATGCGTGTCAATGAACCACTGAAGATTCGTACCTGGCTACCTTTTATGCAAGCAATGCCAAAAATGATCAAAGAATTGAAAAATCAACCGGAAACTGGTTTTTTACACGCAGAAATATGGTATTCCCGTACCTCAATCATGTTGCAATACTGGAGGTCAATTGAAGAACTCAACGCTTATCTTCAAAACACACAATCGACAGATTTACCCGCCTGGAGCACATTTAGCCAGGCCGATAACAGTGACGGCGTAGTGGGAGTCTGGCAAGAAGCATACATCGCATCACCGGGACGCTATGACACTATTTATGTCAATATGCCCCCCTTCGGACTGGGGGCAGTGGCGGCACTGACACCGGCCACCTCACTTGGCCACAAATACGCAGCTCAGCGCATGCAACACAAAATTAAATAAACAATAAAATAAGCAGTAAAAATACAATAAGAAAAAGCCATATCTGTCATCAGGATCATACCCGCCGGGGTACATCCGCCCGTCGTCAGGGACAAGGACCCGCACTCCTGCACTATTCCAGGTTCAGGCTCAGCGAAGTCTCAGCCAGCATTACCCAATCGGGAGTAAGGGATTAAATTTAAGGCATTAATTCGATTTTCTTTTTAGTGAAATTAACTAAAAATCAACAAAATAATAATCAACAAGCAACAAATATCTTTTATAGATAAATTAGTTAAAACAGGTAAAATCAGGCAAAATCATTAATTTGCATATATTTTCGGTTAACTACAGGCATTCCTACTACTATTTCTCTACTAACACGATAAAGTAGCTTATAAATTAACCCGAACATTCACCCAGTAAGTTCATAACACAGTAGAAAACATTTATAATCACGCGCTTGATGTGTTTTTCCGAGATGAATAATGCCGATTTATGCCTACCGTTGTAATGAGTGTGGTTTTGCCAAAGATGTCTTGCAAAAAATGTCAGATCCACTCCTGACCGATTGCCCTTCCTGTGGCAAACCCGAGTTTAAAAAACAAGTCACTGCCGCAGGCTTTCAGCTCAAAGGCTCTGGCTGGTATGTTACCGATTTCAAAGGTGGCTCAGGCGGGACCTCTGCACCGGCTCAGGGCATAGGAAAAACAGAATCCGGCTCTGACGGATCGGACAGCACCAGTAATTCAGGTAATAACAACAGCAACAGTAACAGCAGTGCCAGTGATACCAGCGGCAGTTCTGCCACCAGCAGCACTGCAACCAAAACTCCAAGCTCGTCTACCTAGTAAGCGACTCTGACCATGTTACGAAAATATTTTATTACCGGATTGCTGATCCTTGTGCCTTTATCGATTACCTTTTGGGTATTACATTCGGTTATTGGTGTCATGGATCAATCCTTACTTCTGCTTCCCATGAACTGGCGCCCGGAAGTACTACTGGGACGCTACATTCCCGGCGTAGGCACGGTATTAACGCTACTCATTATTTTCGTCACTGGTTTACTGGCACGCAATTACATCGGCAATTATGTCGTTGCAGGATGGGAGTCGGTACTCAATCGTATTCCGATTGTGAATACGATTTACTCCAGCGTTAAACAAGTCTCCGACACCCTGTTTTCATCAACGGGGAATGCATTTCGTACTGCCGTACTGGTGCAATACCCACGCGAAGGCTCATGGACGATTGCATTTATCACCGGCACGCCTGGCGGTGAACTCAAACAGCACTTACCGGGTGAATATGTCAGCATGTATGTGCCGACTACACCCAATCCGACCTCTGGCTTTTTTCTGATGATGCCCAAAGCCGACGTAATTGAACTGGATATGAGCGTCGATGTCGCATTGAAGTATATTGTCTCGATGGGCGTAGTAGCACCTGAACACGTACCACTCAAAAAAATGACTAAAAGCTGACTCACTATCTTTCACTGCCTGAGTTACCGACTTTTAAAGTATTAACTGGAACAACTTAACTGGAACAAACATTATGTCCATGCGAACCCATTACTGCGGCCAGACTACTGAAGCCGCATTGGATCAAACCGTTAGCCTGTGTGGCTGGGTACACCGTAGACGCGATCATGGCGGCGTCATTTTTATTGACTTGCGCGACCGTGAAGGTTTGGTGCAGGTTGTTTGCGCTCCGGAACAAGCTGCCGTATTTGCTGCAGCAGAAACTGTGCGTAATGAATTTTGCCTGCGCATCACCGGTGTTGTCAGACACCGCCCTGAAGGCACTGTCAATAACAACCTGAAATCCGGAAAAATTGAAGTGTTATGTGATGTATTAGAAGTACTCAATGCATCCGTCACGCCACCGTTCCAGCTGGATGACGAAAACTTATCCGAAACGACACGTTTGACGCACCGGGTACTGGATTTACGTCGCCCGCAAATGCAAAACAACCTGCGTCTGCGCTACAAAGTAACAATGGAAGTCCGGAAATTTTTGGATGCACAGGGTTTCATTGATATTGAAACACCAATGCTGACCAAATCAACACCGGAAGGTGCCCGTGACTATCTAGTGCCGTCCCGCGTGAATGCAGGTCAGTTTTTTGCGTTACCGCAATCACCGCAATTGTTCAAACAATTGTTAATGGTTGCCAACTTCGATCGTTACTACCAAATTACCAAATGCTTCCGTGATGAAGATTTGCGTGCAGATCGTCAACCGGAATTCACCCAGATTGATTGCGAAACATCCTTCTTGTCAGAACAGGAAATTCGCGATTTATTTGAAGGCATGATCCGTTTAATCTTCAAAAACTGTCTGGATGTTGAACTGGCCAACCCGTTCCCCGTCATGGACTATGCCACGGCAATGGGCCTGTACGGCTCCGACAAACCAGACATGCGTGTTAAGCTGGAATTCACCGATTTAACTGATGTCATGAAAGATGTCGACTTTAAAGTGTTTTCTGCGGCAGCAAACATGGTCGGCGGACGCGTAGTCGGCTTGCGTATTCCTGGCGGTGCGGCTATGCCGCGTTCAGAAATCGATGCCTATACACAGTTTGTCGGCATCTACGGCGCACGTGGTCTGGCTTACATCAAAGTCAACGACCTGGCTGCCGGACGTGAAGGTTTGCAATCCCCTATCGTTAAAAATCTGCACGATGCCGCATTAACGCAAATTCTGGCACAAACCGGTGCACAGTCCGGCGACCTGATTTTCTTTGGCGCGGATAAAACCAAAGTAGTGAACGATGCTATTGGTGCATTACGCGTCAAGATTGGTCATAGTGAATTTGGTAAATCACACGGTTTGTTTGACGATGTCTGGAAACCATTGTGGGTAGTCGATTTCCCGATGTTTGAATACGATGAAGAAAGCGCACGCTGGTTCGCTTGCCATCATCCATTCACTGCGCCTAAAGACGGCCATGAAGATTTCCTGGAAACCGATCCGGGCAAGTGCATCGCCAAAGCATATGATCTGGTACTGAATGGCTGGGAAATGGGCGGCGGTTCTATCCGTATCCATAAAGCCGATGTACAAAGCAAAGTATTCCGCGCTCTGAAAATCGAAGCGGAAGAAGCCCAGCTCAAATTTGGCTTCTTGCTGGATGCACTGCAATACGGCGCACCTCCGCACGGCGGCCTGGCATTTGGTCTGGATCGCATCGTCACTATGATGGCCGGTGCCGAATCCATACGTGATGTGATTGCATTTCCTAAAACACAACGTGCACAGTGCTTGCTCACACAAGCACCATCCGGCGTGGATGAAAAACAGTTACGCGAACTGCATATTCGCTTACGGAATACCGAGCCCGTCGTTAAGGCTTAATTCCAGGTTAATAAAAAAGCGCGGTAATCCGCGCTTTTTTATTCTCCGGCAATATATTCGCCCTCAAAAAATATACGGCGTAAACAGGTAATATGAAAAAATGACGTGAACAGGCAGTACATGGTGATTAAAATGACCAACCCATTTAAGATACCCGAATCCGTTTTGGTGGTAATTCATACCGCAGACTTACAAGTCCTGGTGATGGAACGCGCAGGAAATCCCGGCTTCTGGCAATCCGTTACCGGCTCCAAAGACAGCCTGAATGAAGATGTAGCCGGTACAGCCGCACGTGAAGTCATGGAAGAAACAGGCCTGGATGTAAGGCAATTCCGCTTATCCGACTGGGAACTGCGCAATATCTATGAAATTTATCCCATCTGGCGTCATCGCTATGCACCCGGCGTTATTCACAACACCGAGCATGTATTCGGACTGACACTTCCGCATATCACAGACATTACACTGGCCGAACGAGAACATGTCCGTTACCGCTGGCTGCCTTTTCTGGAGGCTGCAGAGTGTTGCTTCTCAGCATCAAATGCTGAAGCAATTCTTCAGTTACCGCGTCGCATTCATCATGCAAAATAATTTCAGTGCTCAAAAATCATCACGTAAGTAATAATTCTTACAAGAAATAATTCAATTGCGCGGTACAATCATCAATATGTAAAGCAATGGAGTGCGCCGACCTGCAAATCACTAAAATTACGAATCACACAAACACATTTTTTACCTGATTCTGTCGTCAGACGACAACGGTGCTCTGCAATAAATACTTCAGGGAGTTATCACTATGATACTCAACATCGCTACCTACAACATCCATAAAGGCGTAAGTTGGTTCAGACAACAGCCGCGTATACACGGACTGCGCCGCGCACTGGACAACCTCGATGTGGATTTGCTTTTTTTACAAGAAGTACAGGGGCAACATAACCGGCGTGCAGCACGTCATGCACACTGGCCGGTACAGGGGCAACACGAATTTCTGGCAGGCGACCGGAAACAATCTGCCTACGGCAGAAATGCCATTTACCAGCACGGGCACCATGGTAATGCTTTACTAAGCAAATTTCCTATCTTACACAGCCAAAACCAGGATGTTTCCGACCACCGTTTTGAAGAGCGCGGTGTATTACATTGCGTTGTAGAAATGCAAGGACAAGCGCTTCATTGTTACGTCGTTCACCTTGGCCTGTTTGCGGCAGGACGACGCCGTCAGACCAGACAACTGATTGAACTGATCCGCATTGCCACCCCGGATGAAGCACCGCTAATCATCGCAGGTGACTTTAACGACTGGCAAAATCACCTGAGTGATACCCTGCGCAACGAGTTAGGCGTAAAAGAAGTATTTGATCATTTATCAATGCACCACAAAATTCATCAGCATAACCCCAAAGCCGCGCTAACCTTTCCGGTAGGAGCACCGTTTCTGGCACTTGACCGCATTTACGTGCGTGGCATGAAAATCAATGCAGCAACCGTATTGCAAGGTCAGCCATGGTCAACACTGTCCGACCATGCTCCTCTGACGGCAGCTCTTGAATTATGAAGTACAAACTGGCCCTCCCGTTTTAAAACAAAGCGAACATCCCGGCCGGATCACGACATAATGCAAATATCACGACAACATTAACAGCACCGGATCATACTCAGCAAATACTCAGGCAACACTAAGGCATAACACGATGACAACACACATTTTTACGTAAGCCCTGAAAGACGAGATTACTTACATGGGTATTCGACCCGATATTCATTTTACTGAAAGCAATCAAATTACCCTGTTAAAAGGGGGAGAAGAATTTTTTCCGGCACTCATTAACGCCATTGATTCGGCACAGACAGAAATCTGTCTGGAGACCTATCTCTTTTCAAACGACTCAACCGGACAACTGGTAAAGACGGCACTGTGCCGGGCAGCACAACGTGGCGTGACAGTGCATGTCATCGTAGACTGGCTGGGCACCGGGCACCAGCGTTCACGTGAACTGGGCAATACACTCATGGCTGCCGGAGTCCATTTTCGCTGCTTCAACCCCTGGTTCAGACGTGGCATTGCACGCACCCACCGCAAGCTCTTTGTTGCTGACCGTCGTATAGCTCTCATCGGCGGCATTAATATCAATAACGATTTTTTGGCAGAAGGACGCCGGCAAAGCGTCCTGACGTTTCCCCGGTGGGATTTTTCAGTCGAAGTCGCAGGCCCGCTGGTAGATGAAATACATGAATTAATGACGATTCAGTGGCAACGCTTAGGGAAATTCAGCTGGAGCACCCGGCTCTGGATGCTCAAAAAGAAAACAAAACCAGTCTCATCTCCTCAGACTCCGATTCTGGCATGTCTGGCACCACGTGACAATTTATTTTATCGCAGCACTATTCAAAAAGCCTATCTGCATGCAATCGGCAACGCCAGACACAGGGTATTGTTAGCCACACCCTACTTTGCCCCCAGCCGTAAATTTCGTAATGCGCTCATTGAGGCTGCAAAACGCGGCGTGCAAGTAACACTACTTATTGGCTATGGTGACTTCGCTCTTCAGGATGCAGTAGCCCATTCGTACTACCCCAAATTACTCAAACACGGTGTGCGTATTGTCGAATACCGAAAATCACAACTGCATGCCAAAATCGCCGTGGTAGATCATACATGGGCCACAATAGGTTCCAGCAATTGTGACGGACTGAGCCTGTTCATCAATCATGAAGCCAATATTTTAATCAGGGATGTCGATTTTTCAGGCCAGCTGTCGCTGGCAATTTTATACGCAATAGCAGAAGGTATTGCCGTTAATCAGACAGATTATGAAAACATTCCCTGGTACCGCAAGTGCTGGTATGGCGGCGCTTTTTTTCTCTATAGCGCCATCATGCGTCTGATTGCAGTAGAAGGTTTTATGTGATTCTGTGTGAATACCACAGAATCAAAAAACCGAATTGCAGAATAATTTCCGGGAGTCTGCCAGACTCCTAGACCCCCACCTCTAAACCCCCAGTTGTCATTTGACTTTTATGCTGTTGTGTATAATAGTACGGTCGTTCTATTAATTTATATACAGTTCGGAATAACCACACATAACAATGAGCACAACAGAAAAATTAATGCGTAAAGGCGAGCTGACCCGCGTCGCCATACTTGACGCGGCACTTCACATAGCGTGCCGCGACGGACTGGAAGGACTCACTATCGGCTTACTGGCCGAACAAATGAATATGAGTAAATCCGGTGTATTTGCTCATTTCGGTTCACGTGAAGACTTACAGATTGACGTACTCAAACTCTATCACACCTATTTTGAACAAGAAATATTCTATCCAAGTCTGCTACAAAAGCGCGGATTAGCACGGTTGGAGTCCATGTTTTCATTATGGATCAAACGTGTCTCAGTTGAAATCACTTCAGGCTGTATTTATATCAGCGGGGCAGTCGAGTATGACGACCGTCCCGGTGCCATCCGCGAAACTCTGGTCTGGATGGTCAGTACCTGGCAAAAAGCATTACGGCGTGCCGTGCAACAAGCAATAGATACAGGTAATTTAAAACCCGAAACGGATCCGGATCAACTCGTTTTTGAGATGTACGGTTTAATTCTGGCTTTGCATCACGATGCTCGTTTTTTAAAAAAACCGGGCAGCATGGCGCGGGCACAATTCAGCTTTAATCGCTTAATTGACTACTACCGCAATCAAATTGAGGAATAACAAGCTCCTCTGCCCTGGTTGCGTATTCAATTGAAATTCAGAGCCCGGACCACAGGAACAAAGATTGCGTTGGACTATGTCGTATCAGACCAACATCCTGTCCAGCCTCGGGCATGGTGTATGAACACCGATAACGTAATATATTGCTAATATAATTATTTCAGGAGAGCATCATGGGTCAATACACTGCGCCAGTACGTGACATGCAATTTGTTTTACATGAACTACTGCATGTTGAAGATGAATTAAAACAACTGCCGGCACATGCCGACATTGATACCGATATCATTAATCAGGTATTGGAAGAAGGCGGAAAATTCACCTCGCATGTATTGTTCCCGCTAAATCACTCAGGTGACCGTGAGGGCTGCCACTACAACAAGGCAGATCAGACCGTCACTACCCCGGCCGGATTCAAAGCAGCATACCAGCAATATATTGCTGCCGGATGGCCTGCTTTGTCCTGCGACCCGGCATTTGGCGGTCAGGGCCTGCCGCTGGTAATTAACAATTCATTTTACGAAATGATGAATTCATCCAATCAGGCCTGGACCATGTACCCCGGCCTGTCGCACGGCGCGTATGAATGCATACACGAGCATGGCACGGATGAACAAAAAGCACTCTATCTGCCTAAACTGATTTCCGGTGAATGGACCGGCACCATGTGCCTGACCGAAGCGCATTGCGGCACCGATCTTGGCTTACTACGCAGCAAAGCTGAACCCAATGCCGATGGTTCATACCGCATTACCGGCAACAAAATTTTTATCTCGGCGGGTGAACACGATATTACCCAAAACATCGTACATCTGGTGCTGGCGCGTTTGCCCGATGCACCGGCAGGATCAAAAGGCATTTCCCTGTTCATCGTTCCAAAATTCTTACCGCAGGCGGATGGCAGCCTGGGAGCCCGTAACCCGATCAGTTGCGGTGCTATAGAAGAAAAAATGGGCATACACGGTAATGCGACTTGCCAGATGAATCTGGATGGTGCCAGCGGCTGGCTGATCGGCGCACCGCACAAGGGCCTGCAAGCCATGTTCGTCTTTATGAATGCAGCACGCCTGGGCGTCGGCATGCAAGGATTAGGATTGACTGAAGTTGCCTACCAAAATGCCGTCACCTATGCTAAAGATCGTATTCAGATGCGTAGCCTGAGCGGCATCAAGGCACCAGACCAGGCCGCCGATCCCATCATCGTACATCCGGATGTACGTCGCATGTTATTAACCGCCAGAGCCTATGCCGAAGGTGCGCGGGCGTTCTGTTCTTATGTTGCATTACAACTGGATAAAGAGCTGAATCACCCGGATGAAGCCGTTCGTAAAGACTGTGCCGGTCAGGTTGCCTTACTCACGCCGATTGTTAAAGCGTTCATCACTGACAACGCCTGGATCGCCACATCGGAATGCCTGCAAGTCTACGGCGGCCATGGCTATATTTCCGAATGGGGCATGGAACAATATGTGCGCGATGCACGTATTAACATGATTTACGAAGGAACCAACACCATACAGTCACTGGACTTATTAGGCAGAAAAATTCTGATAGACAATGGCGCTAAATTACGCAAATTTGGTGCTCAGGTACAAGCTTTTGTGGAAGAAAATGGCATGAATGAAGCCATGAATGAGTTTATTACTCCGCTGGCGGACCTGGGAGAAAAAGTCAGCAAACTGACGATGGAAATCGGTATGAAAGCATTCCAGAATCAGGATGAAGCGGGAGCAGCAGCAGTACCCTATTTACGTGTAGTCGGCCACATGGTCTACGCTTACTTTTTCGCCCGCATGGCCAAAATCGCCTTAGAAAAACAAGATTCAACTGATACGTTCTATAAAGCGAAATTAGCAACTGCCCGCTTTTATTTTGCACGCTTACTACCAGAAACAGCAACATTAATCCGTCAGGCACGTTCAGGCTCAGCCAGCTTAATGGCACTGGATGCAGATTTATTTTAACCCGGAATGAGTGTGCTGCTCATTTGCAGTGCGCTCATTTTTTATCGCCGTAATTTCATTATCTGTTTAAATCAAATTCGTAAGGTACGCTTTTTTCAAGTTCAGAGTGTGAAACCACACACTATTTTCTCTCTGTTAAACCATCGTAGTGATGAGGCTAAGAATGACTAATTTTATTGTAAAAAAAGTCGCCGTACTAGGCGCAGGCGTAATGGGTGCGCAAATTGCGGCACATTGCGTCAATGCCCGTGTTCCTGTCGTGCTTTTCGATTTACCGGCCAAAGAAGGCCCTAAAAATGGCATCGTGCTGCGCGCCATAGAAAATTTAAAAAAACTCACCCCAGCTCCGCTGGCTAATAAAGCTGATGCCAGTTACATTGAAGCAGCCAACTACGAAGATAATCTGGATGTACTGGCAGGTTGCGATCTGATTATTGAAGCCATTGCCGAACGCATGGACTGGAAGCATGATCTGTACAGCAAAGTCGCGCCCTTCATTGCGCCAAATGCCATCTTCGCATCTAACACATCCGGCCTGTCCATTACCGACCTGGCCAGCGGTATAGACGAACAATTAAAAGAACGTTTTTGCGGCGTACACTTCTTTAACCCGCCGCGTTACATGCACCTGGTTGAATTGATCCCGACTGCTGCCACCGCTCCCGCCATCATCGACCAGCTGGAAGGCTTTCTGACCACCACACTGGGCAAAGGTGTGGTTCGTGCTAAAGACACACCGAACTTCATCGCCAACCGCGTTGGTATTTTCGGTATGCTGGCCACCATGCATGAAGCCGAAAAATTTGGTCTGACTGTGGATATTGTCGATGACCTGACCGGAAAAAAACTGGGACGCGCCTCCTCCGGCACCTTCCGCACGGCTGATGTAGTCGGACTGGATACAATGGGACACGTCATCAAGACCATGCAGGACACTCTGCCTGACGATCCTTTTGCCGCCATCTACAAAACCCCGGATGTACTGACAAAACTGATTCAGTCCGGTGCGCTGGGACAAAAATCCGGTGCCGGTTTTTTCAAAAAAATCGGCAAAGAAATTCAACGGCTTGATTTTGCCAGCGCGCAATATGTGCCGGGCGGAGCACAGGCTGACGATTTAGTCGGGCGTATCTTAAAAGAAAAAGATCCTGTTAAAAAAATGAAGGCATTGCGTGAGTCAGGCAATGTACAAGCCCAGTTTTTATGGGCTATTTTCCGCGATGTATTTCATTATATTGCGGTCCATCTGGATTCAATCGCCGACAATGCACGTGATATCGATTTTGCCATGCGCTGGGGTTTTGGCTGGCAGGTAGGGCCATTTGAAACCTGGCAGGCTTCAGGATGGCAACAGGTAGCCGGCTGGGTCAACGAAGATATCGCTGCCGGAAAAGCCCTTTGCAACGCGCCTCTGCCGGACTGGGTACTGAATGCAGAACGCACCGGTGTACATACCGCTGCCGGCTCCTGGTCAGCCACCAGCCAGAGTTATGTGCCCCGCTCCGCGTTACCGGTCTATCAGCGTCAGGCATTCCGTGCTGTGGTATTGGGTGAAAACGCAGCTAGCGGCGCGACTGCCGGCACCACCTTTTTTGAAGATGAATCAGTGCGGCTCTGGCACCAGAACGATGATGTATTGATTTTCTCTATCAAAACAAAAATGCATACCATCGGTCCTGGCGTCATTGCCGGACTGAACATGGCTATCACCGAAGCTGAACGCCATTTTAAAGGCCTGGTCATCTGGGCGACAGATGCGGCACAAGGCGGCGCATTTTCTGCCGGAGCCGATTTACAGGCGATGTTACCGCTATTTATGTCCGGCGGCACCAGCGCTATTGAGCCAATGGCCGCACAACTACAACAATTACACATGACGGTAAAATACGCCAATGTGCCGGTCGTCGCTGCCGTAGCAGGGCTGACGCTGGGTGGTGGTTGTGAGTTAATCATGCATGTTGCAAAACGGGTTGCCGCTCTCGAATCCTACATTGGTCTGGTCGAAGTCGGCGTAGGCCTGATTCCCGGTGGCGGCGGACTAAAAGAAATCGCCGTACGTGCCGCTGCCGATGCCAATGGCACAGACATACTGCAATTCTTAAAAAATTACTTCACCAATGCCGCAACGGCCGCCGTCTCCAAATCTGCACCGGAAGCGCAAAAAATGGGCTATCTGTCTGCCAGCGACGTCATCGTATTTAATGCGCACGAACTCTTACATGTCGCTAAAGTAGAAGCGCGCGCCATGTTTGATGCCGGTTACCGTGCCCCATTGAAATCACTTGTTCCGGTCACCGGACGTTATGGCATCGCTACTATTACAGCGCAACTGGTCAATATGCGTGACGGCGGTTTTATCTCTGCACACGATTACAAACTGGGCGTCATGATCGCAGAAATCGTCTGTGGCGGTGATGTCGACAATGGCAGTTTAGTCAGCGAACAATGGCTGCTGGATCTGGAGCGTAAAGCATTTATGACATTGCTCAAACATCCTAAAACCCAGGAACGCATTATGGGCATGATGCAAACCGGCAAACCTGTACGCAACTAAGCACTACATCAAAATGCAATTTATTGGAGCATAAAATTTGACAAAACAACACGGGCCCATCGTGGAAACGTTTTTCCGAACAGCGACACAGCACACTACGTCATGTATCATGTTTAGTGTAGCTAAATCCTTAACAAGTACTGGGCTACGATAGCTACGATAATCAGTTTCCGGTTGCACCCAGCCATACAGCATCAAAAAGCCAATCATTATATACGAATCT
>CAIWPG010000147.1 GCA_903914535.1 uncultured Oxalobacteraceae bacterium | reverse complement strand
CAATCCATTGCACGTGCTACTAACCGTAAGTTTGTACGGATGGCGCTTGGCGGCGTGCGTGATGAAGCAGAGATTCGCGGGCATCGCCGCACCTATATCGGTTCTATGCCCGGTAAAATTTTGCAAAGTCTGTCTAAAGTCGGGGTTCGTAATCCGCTGTTTTTGCTGGATGAAGTGGATAAAATGGGTGCTGATTTCCGTGGCGATCCTTCATCTGCTTTGCTGGAAGTGCTTGATCCGGAACAAAATCATACCTTTTCCGATCACTATCTGGAAGTGGATTTTGATTTGTCCGATGTTATGTTTGTGGCGACATCGAATTCTTACAATATTCCTGCCGCGTTGCTGGATCGTATGGAAGTGATTCGTTTGTCCGGTTACACCGAAGATGAAAAGACCAGTATTGCTTTGCGCTATTTGTTACCTAAACAAATTAAGAATAATGGTTTGAAGGATGATGAAATTTCCGTATCAGAAACATCAATACGTGACATTATCCGTTATTACACCCGTGAAGCGGGTGTGCGTTCGCTTGAGCGTGAAATTTCTAAGATTTGCCGCAAAGTAGTCAAAATGCTGCTGTTGAAAAAACAGGACAAAAAAGTGGCAATTACCTGCAAAAACCTGGATAAATACCTGGGTGTACGCCGTTATGACTTTGGTGTGGCTGTTAAAGAAAATCAGGTTGGCCAGGTGGTTGGTCTGGCCTGGACGGAGGTCGGCGGCGATTTGCTGACTATTGAAGCGGTGTCCATGCCGGGTAAGGGCAATGTGATTCGCACCGGTACGCTGGGCGATGTGATGAAAGAGTCAATAGAGGCAGCCCGCACCGTTGTGCGCAGCCGTTCTAAACGACTCGGGATTCGTCCTGATGTATTCGAGAAAAGCGATATCCATATCCATGTGCCTGAGGGTGCTACTCCTAAAGACGGCCCTTCTGCCGGTATTGCGATGACGACGGCGCTGGTTTCTATTTTTACAGGAATCCCTGTGCGTGCTGATGTTGCTATGACAGGTGAAATTACTTTGCGCGGTGAAGTATTACCTATCGGCGGATTGAAGGAAAAACTACTTGCGGCACATCGTGGCGGTATTAAGACGGTGCTGATCCCGGAAGAGAATGCCAAAGATCTGGCTGAAATTCCGGATAATGTCAAAAACCATCTTGAAATTATTCCTGTGCGCTGGATAGATAAAGTACTGGAAATTGCCCTGGAGCGTCAGCCTGTGCCATTGACGGAAGAAGAGTTAGTCGTTGCCTCTCCTGCTGTGGTGAGTGTTGAAGGGAGCGTTGATCCTGTTGTGAAACATTGAGGTTTTTTGCTTAAGTAGTTTTGAAGTCTGTTGTTAAAAACGCCCGCCGGGAGATATCTGGCGGGCGTTTTTTTTCAGGTGGTGGCTGGGCGCTTGTATTTCTTGAAGTAGAGCAAAAATACTAATAATAGTGATAAAAAAATACCAAAAAGGAATTATTTCATTTTAGAATTCAGTGCCGGAGCATGTTATTTTTTTAAGTAAAGGGGGAGGCACTGATGAAAATGCT
>CAIWPG010000146.1 GCA_903914535.1 uncultured Oxalobacteraceae bacterium | reverse complement strand
CCGGTTAAATTCCCTAACGTGTACGGTATCGATATGCCGACGCGTGAAGAGCTGATTGCTTATGGTCGCAGCGATGCTGAGATTTGCCGTGAAATTACGGCCGACGCTCTGGTTTATCAGGAAATTTCTGCATTACGCCGCGCTATTGCCGACGTTAATCCGGCTCTGAGCAGCCTGGAAGCATCCTGTTTTGATGGCGAATACATTACGGGTGATATTACCCGCGAATATCTCGACAAACTGGAAGCAATGCGTAAAAATCCAAAAGCAGGAATAGAAGACGGAGTACGTTCGCAGCTTAATTTAAATTTAACCAGAAGCGAATAATTTATGACCGGGTTTACTACTACCATTTTGCATAGCGACCGCCAAAATGCGATCGGGCATGGTTCCCTGCATAAACCAGTTCACACGTCGGTCGCCTTTGGTTATGACGATGCGCGTGATCTGGCATTAGTATTTCAGGGAAAACAGCCCGGCTACCGCTACGGACGTCAGGGTAATCCTACCGTAACGGCGCTGGAGCAAAAAATCACCAAAATGGAAGATGGTGTAGCCAGCCTGTGTTTTGCTACGGGTATGGCCGCTATCGGGGCCATACCACAAGCGTTGCTGCGCGCCGGCGACCATGTCGTCTCGTCTGCTTTTTTATTCGGTAATACGAATAGTTTATGGCAAACCGTCGCTGGTCTTGGTGTACAGGTTTCTATGGTGGATGCTACTGATGTCGCGCATGTGGAAGCAGCACTCACATCAGCAACACGTATGGTGTTCGTTGAAACCATTGCTAATCCGCGGACGCAGATTGCCGATCTGGCCCGCATAGGAGCACTTTGCAAAGCGCGCGGCATTTTATTTGTGGTGGATAACACCATGACCTCGCCCTATCTGTTCCGGCCTAAAACGGTCGGGGCCGGGCTGGTCGTTAATTCACTGACTAAATCGATTGCCGGCCATGGTGATGTTCTCGGTGGCTGCATTACCGATACCGGTGAATTTGACTGGGGTACTTATCCTAATATTGCCGCCAATTTTCTCAAATTTCCGGCTCAGCAACGTGGCATGAATCAGTTGCGTGCTAAATCGCTGCGCGATTTTGGCGCCAGCTTATCTGCGGATGCAGCACACCAGATCGCGATTGGGGCTGAAACTCTGGCTTTGCGTCTGGAGCGGGAATGCAGCAATGCCTTGCGTCTGGCACAATTACTGGAAGTGCATCCTGCCGTGGCGGCAGTGTATTATCCAGGCTTGCCAAGCCATCCGCAACACGCGTTGGCTGGTGAGTTATTCCGCGCTTTCGGTTTTTTATTCAGCGTTGAATTAAAAGAGGGCATCGATTGCTTTGATTTTTTAAATCGCTTAAAGCTGGCTGTTTCATCGAGCAATCTGGGCGATAATCGTACGCTGATTATTCCGGTTGCACATACCATTTTCTTTGAAATGGGCGCAGAACGACGTGCCGCGATGGGGA
Source organism: uncultured Oxalobacteraceae bacterium (assembly GCA_903914535.1). Lineage (GTDB taxonomy): Bacteria > Pseudomonadota > Gammaproteobacteria > Burkholderiales > Burkholderiaceae_D > Solimicrobium. The sequence continues at coordinate 448 of CAIWPG010000146.1, read as the reverse complement.
TTGCCGAATCACTCATCCGTGTTTCGGTCGGTATTGAAGATCAGGATGATTTAATCGCTGATTTTACACAAGCATTAGCGGGTTGATTCTCACTGAATTACTCAGGAATGTGGCCGGGTCTTGTCTGCACAGCAGTCGGTGCAGGCAAGTTTTAGATTGACTGACTGCCGGGATACCACTTATGTTAGCCCTGTCTTTTCGCATGACCTGGCGCGATTGGCGCTCCGGCGAGCTGTATTTTTTATTGCTTGCCCTGATAATCGCCGTAGCTGCACTATGTTCAGTCGGTTTTTTTACCGACCGGATAGAATCCGCATTACAGCGCGATGCTAATCAGTTACTGGGCGGAGACCTGGTTATCAGCGCAGACTGGCCCATTACAACAATCAATACGGGCACAATCCCCCGTAACACTACACATAGCGCAACACATAATACCTCGGGCAAT